>JALYOB010000485.1 GCA_030857085.1 Acidobacteriota bacterium
CGCGTGCTGCAGGTCAACGCCGCCGCGCGCGAGATTCTCGGCATTCCTGCCGATCGCCATACGCACGTGGACATCGGCGAGCTGACCGGCGACGCGCCGGTCGCCGACGTACTGCGGCGCGCGGTGCGCAACAGCGAGACCGTCTCGCGTATCGAAGTCGAGCACGGCGCGACGTCGATCGGACTGACTGCGGTGCCGCTGTTAGGCGAGAACGAAAAGCTTCTGGGCATGCTCGCGCTCTTCACCGATCTCACTCCGATCAAGCAGCTCGAGGCGCGCCTGCGAGCCATGCAGACGCTGGCGGAGCTCGGCGAGATTGCCGCCGGCATCGCCCACGAGTTCCGCAACTCGCTCTCCACCATCCTCGGCTACCTCAAATTGCTGTTGCGCACAGAACTGCCGCCCGACGCGGCGCATCGCGTACGGGCGGCCGAGAGTGAGGCGACGCAATTGACGGCGGCAGTGGAGCGGCTGCTGCTGTTCGCTCGTCCCATGACGTTGCAGGTCGAGCCGGTCGACCTGCGCGAGCTGGTGGACGAGATTGTGGAACGCCTTCGCGCCACAGCCACGGAATTGCACATGGACGTGCACGGCCACGCGGCAATCCATGGCGACCGGGCATTGATCGCCCGCGCCATCGACAACATCGTGCGCAATGCAGTGGATGCGGTCTCCGAACGCGGCGCCGCCGGAAAAATCGACATTGCGCTGCATGCAGAGCCGCCGTCCGTTACAGTGACCGACAATGGCGTGGGCATTGACGCGAACGACGCGGCACGCCTGCTCCTCCCCTTCGTCTCCAATAAGCCAGGCGGCTTCGGTCTGGGACTGTCGCTGGCGCGCAAAGTGGCCGTATTGCACGGCGGCGACATCAAACTGGACGGTGCGCCGGATCAGGGTGCGGTAGTGACGATGACCTTTGCGGCCAATGAGCCGTAGAGCGTCAATGGCCGGTCATCGGCGCCGCGCACGATTGAGCGCGTCCTGCAATGTCTCGCGCGAGAGATCGCCTTTGTAAATCACCGCGACGGCGCGCTGCAGCAGACGCGCGCGATCGTTTTCATTGAGCGCGCGCGATGTCACGACGACCACGGACATGTCGCGCATCTCGTCGGCCGCGCCGATCTGCTCGAGGATTTCTTCCCCCGGCGTGCCGGGGAGGATGAGGTCGAGCATGACCACGTCCGGGCGTTCGCGGCGAATCATGTCCATTGCCGTATCGCCGCTCTCGGCGACGGAGACGTCGGCGTCGCCAATGAGATCGCGCAGGATGTAGCGCGCGCGTTCGTCGTCTTCGACGAGGAGGATCTTCGCGCGCGGGGGCAGCGTGCGCGCGACGCTGGTCAGCGCGGCGGCGAACTGGTCGACGTCGAACGGCTTGCGGACGATTGCCTTGACGATCGCGGGATCGAAGCCGGTCAGCGCAGACGGGCCGGCCGCGGAGCAGATGAGAATCGGCGTGTCGAGGTTGGCCGCGGAGAGGAAGGCCAGCACCTCCCGCCCGCCGGCCTGCGGCATCATCATGTCGAGGATGACCGCGGCGTATCGCGTGGTGCGGAGGCGCGCCATTGCTTCGATGCCGTCGGCTGCGACTTCCGGTGCAAAACCGGAGCGGCGGACGAGCGTCTGCAGGAGGAGTTGCGTCGGCTGATCGTCCTCGACGATCAGGATGGGCGGCGGCGTTTGGGGGTCGCTCACGATGGACTGCGCGACCATCGCACAAAAAGGGAGTATTTTCAACGCCGAGGTTGGCGAAGCCGCCAGCGCGGATGGCGGCTTTCGCCAGGACGCGTCATTTGACACGCCGTGGCCGTCCGACTCGGAGAGGCTGATTCCGCGCAGGAAACGCTTTACCGCGCTGCTTCTCCAACTCGTCGATGTAGGTGGTCAGGCTCCGTTCGACCAGCGCGGCCAACGTCAGATTCTCCGAACCGCTGACGGCGTTGCGCGCACGCTGGATGATGGTTTCCGGCAGTTTCACGGTCACGCGTAGGCGCTGCGTGTCGCTGCTGCGCGGGGATGTACTTCGAGAACTTCTGCGCCGCTCCTCGTCCGGCTCACGGGTTCGCACCGGACGTGCGGAAGCGAGCGGTCGCTCCGTTGACTTCCTTCGCACATGACATCACCTCCTCTCGGTTCGCCCCGAGAGCCGGCCGGTCACGGCGGCCTCTTGTGCGAGGCCCGCGCCAGCAGGCGGTGAAGGGTGGTAGGGAAAGCCTTCGGGGGTGTCGCTCGATCGGCTCGAACGCACGCGGCGCCGATGCCTATGCCTTCGGCAGATTCGCCCGCCGGACCTGCAGATACGCCACGGCAATCGAAAGCGTCACGAAGGCCGACAAGTGCACTGCGACGAACGCGGCGAAGGTCATCGACAAAGGAAAGTCAGCAGACAATTCGCGCGGTGCATACAGATCGAATCGCGGCACGATCAGGTTCAATGCGGTGCGAATGATTGCAGCACTACGGCACCCCGTTCGAGGTGCCGTAGTGCAAATGAATTCTCCCGCAGCTTTACTGTTCGTCGGTCATCGACGAATAGACGATGACGCGCGGCATACCGGCGGGTGCCCAGTTGTCCTTGATCAGTTTTTCGTCGAACCACACCTGCGCGTTACCGGTGGCGCCGGTGTTGCCGCGGATGAGCACTGAACCGAAGTAGTCGACGTTACCCTGGCTCTGGTACCGGCCTTCGTTGTACATCACGCCATTGAGCGTGGCGGGAAGGTTGACCAGGGCTCCGTCGCGGTCGAAGCCGTTGGAGGTGCATTTCTCCGGCGTCGTCGCGCAATTGGGAGCATTCGTCCCGACCAGATCGCGCGGGCGGCGGGTCTGCGTTGCATACGGCTCCCATCCGATCGTGACGTTGCCGGTCGGGTCGGTCTGGACCGGATAGATGAAATTCAGATACGGCTCGTGCGGCTCGGAACAGTCCGTCGCTGTCGGCGCTCCACTGGCGGGAGGCACCGTGCAGGGCACGCCGCCGTAATCCGCTCTCCACACTTTCGGATAGTACTGTCCGGCGTGCACGTTATTGCCGGGGTCTTTGGAGGTGAAGTCTTTCGGCCCCGCCACCACGATGTCGAATTTCCCGTTGTTGTTCAGGTCCTGGAAGCTGAACTGACCGTCGCCCGCACCCTCGGTCACAAAGTTGCCGGCGGCATCCTTCTGCCACCCGCCCGGCCCCCAGACGCGGCGGCCGACGTCGCGGAACACCTCGCCCGGCATGTTGTACGGCAGCCTCGGCGCAGTATTCCCGGCACCTTGCGAGCCGTATTCGGCCATGTTGAAGTAGATGAAACCGGACATGAGGAATTCGCTGCCGAAATCAGACGCGTTCCAGTCGACGCCCGGTGTGAGCACGCTCGTATTGCTCGTGCCGTCGGGATTCTGCGGATTGAATCCGCCGTTCGTGTCGAAGAAATAGAAGCCCGCGCCCAGACGCGCACCGCCCGTACGCGTATTCACCCAATACGACGCCAGCTTTCCGGTCCCCTGTCCATTGCGCTTGAACAACGGCGGATTGCTGCCGGGCACGTATTCGAAATAGAAGATGCCTTTGGTGCCGCGGCCCTGAAGGGCGATCCGCTTCCACGTCTCATAGCTGATCGTGGGGAACGTCACGGCGCGCTTGGTCGGATAAACGGTGGTGTCCTGCAGCTGGAACGCGGCGTGGACAGGATCGCCCTCATTGGCGAGGTTCGTATAAGAAGCGCAAAGGCCGCATTGTGTGTTCAAGCCGCGCGCACGAGCCCCGGCCCACGGATCCTCGAACGACTTCCCAATGAGCTCAGTGAAGTAATCGGTATCGTTCGGCGCGACGAGAGGGAACGATTCGTCGTCGTAGCCGCGCTCGAAGTGGGGACGCTCGAACGCATTGAGCCACGGCAGGCGCGTGCGTGACACGGAAGGGTTGATGTTGCCGAGGGCGACTTCCTGTCCCCAGTGCACGTCGAACGAACCGCCGAACTGCGCCGTCGACGCGGTCTGAATCGGAC
>JALYOB010000091.1 GCA_030857085.1 Acidobacteriota bacterium
CTTCGACAGCGTGCAGCACTGGTTCGAAATCGTCGGTCCGCAGCGGGCGGTGCGGATCTTCGGAATCCAGCTGGTCGGCGTCAACGCGGCCACGGGAAACAAACTGCTGCTCACGATCGCGTTCGGCATCGCCATCTGGACGCTCTCGCACATCCTCCGCGCGATTGCCCGCGCGCTGCTGCGCAATCGGGATGACGTGCGCGCGCACTTCTGGTCGCGGCAGGCGGTGCAGCTCCTCGCGACGGTGCTGTTTCTCCTGATGCTCGTTTCGATCTGGTTCGATCAGCCGCAGCGCGTCGCCGGTCCGGCGGGGCTCATTACAGCCGGTCTCGCGGTCGCATTGCAGCGCGTCATTACAGCGGTGGCGGCGTATTTCGTCATTCTGCGCGGGCGTGTGTTCAACGTCGGCGACCGCATCGCCATGGCCGGCGTCCGCGGCGACGTCATCGCGCTGGGGTACACGCGCACGACCATCATGGAAATGGGGCAGACGCCTCAGGAGCAGAGCGACGATCCGTCGATGTGGGTGGATGCGCGCCAGTTCACCGGACGCATCGTCACTGTGACCAACGACAAGATCTTCGACGAGCCGGTCTACAACTACTCGCGCGATTTTCCTTACATCTGGGAAGAGATTCACGTCCCGATTCAGCACGGCGCCGATTACTGGAAAGCGGAGCAGATTCTGCTCGAGGCGACCGGCCGTCATACGCCCGATCTGAAGCAGATCAATGCCCGCGACGTGGCCACGCTGCGCCGCCGCTATGGCATTACGCCGGAACATGCGGTGCCGCGCGTCTATCTGCGCATTACCGACAACTGGCTGGAAATGACGGTGCGTTTTCTGGTGCCGGATCACGGCATCCGCGGCGTCAAGGATGCGATTGCGCGCGAGGTGATCGAGCAATTCGCCGCTGCCGGAATCACCGTTGCTTCGACGACGGTGGCGGTGGTGCAGGTGGCGCCGATCCGTGTAGAGGGGGAGTAGGCGCCTCCGGCTCCGGCGATTTGCCGGGCGTACTGTACGGCGCCGGCTGCGTGGCGTCCGGCGTCGGCGGCACAGTGCCGTCCTGCGGCGCTGCTGCAAGAGCGGCCATTGATTGCGCATGCTGCAGATGCGCTTCAATGGCCGGCAGCGTCGCCGCCGCATACGCCTTGAGATCGGGATCCGTCCCGTTCATCGCCTCGTTCCTGAACAATTCGGCGGCCTGCTGGTGATCGCCGATCATGACCCGGATGAATTCGCGATCGAACGGGTCGAGCTGTTCATCGACCACGCGATCGAAGTTCTGTTGATGCTCGCCCAGTCCGGTTGGGAGGGAGATCCTTTTGGCAGCTGCAATCTGCGCGAGTTTGCGATTGGCGGCGGTATGGTCCGTGACCATCATCTGGCCGAACGCCTTTACCTCCGGACGCAATGCGCGCGTGGGCGCCAATGCGCCGATGTGCACTTCCGCATTGCTCCCCTCGGCCGCGCGCTCGAGGAAGTCGCGATCCTGACTGGTGAGCGCAATCGATTGCGCCTGCGTTTTCGGCGGCTTCGGATGCGCGTGCTGCGTCGTGTCGGCCGTACAGGCGGCAAAGAGCGCGAGGGCTGCAATCGGCGCGATGCGTTTCATTGGCGTAGCGTGTAGAGGTAGGCGGCGATGTCGTTGGCGTCGCCCTGGGTGACGTTGAGGTTGGGCATGGCGGTGCCGTGCTCGATCCTTTGCGGCTGCAGAATCCACATCTTCATGTTGTCGGGCGTATTCGGCACTTGTCCCGCCAGATACATCCGGTCGGCGATGTTGCGCAAGGAAGGTCCGACCATCCCATTCGCACCGTCGACGCCGGGGATTTCGTGACACGCACCGCAGCCGTATTTCTGGATCGCGTCGTGGCCGCGCGCGGGAAGGCCGCCGGTCAGTTCCTGCGCCGTATGGTCGTCCTGTGGGTGACAGGCCATCGTGAGCAGCGCTGCAAGAACGAGGAGCCGCCTCATACGTGTCCCTCGCGTGCAATGCGATCCGCGGTAGTGAAGGCAACCCGCCGTTCAGCCTCGCCGATCCAGGCGGCGAACAATGCCAGTCCGACCAGCACGAACACGACGCCGAACGGAATCCACATCACAATGCCGGCGAGCTGTTGATCCTCGACCGCGCTCAGATGCGCTGCTGCAGTACGAGCCGCGTGCGTTGGATACCAGATGCGCGTGCCGAAGGTCAGCAATGCGCCGAGAATCTGCGTATGCATGGCCGTGGCGAATACGTAAAACACGCCCACGCCATAGCCCATCCGTCCATAGCGGCCGTGAATCAAAGCCCACCAGAACAAAGCCGCGGTGACAAAAAAACCGAGGTGCTGGAAGGCGTGGACGGACTCATTGTGGAGGGCGGATTCGAAGAGGGCAGGGACATGCCACGCCCAGAGCACGATCGCGTGCAGCACGAGCACGGTCAATGGACCGCTGATCCGCTCCCAGACCGCAGCAACCGCCTTCGTGTTCAATGCCTCGCCAATGGCGGCGCGGCGATCGGGGTGGAACGCCCACAAGGTCACAATGAACGGACGGCCGAGCACCATCAACGGCGCGCTGATGAGCATCAGCACCTCGTGCTGCGCCATGTGCGCGGAAAAGAGGATGTCGCTCCAGCGGTCGAGCGGGGAGAGGAGCGCAATCGCCGCACTCGCACCGCCCGCGTAAAACGCCGCAACCTGCCACTTGCGAATGGTCTGACGGCCGCCCGCGCTGCGCCATAAATCGCGCAATCCGAATGCGTACAGCAGCGCAATCGCGGTGAGAGAGAAGGCGGTAAGCGCGTTCCACACATCTGCCGCCGACCACGTGGCCCCGTGCTGATGCCCCTCGTGCGCGAACGCATTCGCGGCGCACGCGCACGAGAGCAACGAAATGCCGATGCGCCGCATCAGTCGCAGCTCCGCAGAAGAATGTTCGGGATTTCCATGGCAAGGATGATGACGCCGGAGGAGATCGCCAGGATGAGCGACATGGTCGACAGCCAGCGAATGCGGACGCGCGACAGAACTCCTTCTGCATCCGCGAAGCCGCTGTAGATGCGCCAGGAGATCGCCGCCGCAATGGCCGCGACGATCAGAAAAGCCACAGTGCAGAGATGGAGAATCGTTTTGGTCTGCTGCGCGCACGCCGTGGGAACGAGCGTGTAACTGACGCCGAGGTGCGTGAGCGCGGCCATGGGGCCGAGAATGAATGCGAAGATCAGGAGGCGGTCGGGACTGCGAAAATCGCTCTTGTCTTCCATCGAGAGAAACCTCACAGCCAACGCGGCGACCAGTAGAGCACCGCGTAAATCGGCAGCCACGACAACACCACGAAATACCAGTAGAACGAGTTTTCTGCCACGTCGACCAGACGCTTCGGCTCTTCGCCATGCTTCGACATCACTAACGCGGTCAGCACCAGACACTCGAAGACTTCGGTGACGAGGTGGAAGGTATGGAACCCGAGGAGCGTCCAGACGATCGAGCCGTACGCATTGCTGTCCCAGCTCACATTGAGGTGCGCGAACTCGAACGCACGCATGACCACAAACGCGATCGCGAATGCATCCGCCACGAGCAGCCAGATGCGCACTTTGCGGAGCTGCAATTTCTCGGCGGCCGACTTGAGGATCTGATTGGGGATGAGACTGATCAGCAGCACGATCGTATTGACGGTCGGCCAATAAAGGTCCGGCAGCCGCGTGTCAGCCGGAGGCCAGCTGGCCTCATTTCCTTGCAGGTAGAAATAGCTGCCGATCGCGACGGCGAATACCGTCCCTTCAATGAAAATGATCAGCAGCGTTGCCCACCAGAGAAGGCTCCGGCTCCCGAAGCCGTAATCCGGCAGAACCGAAACGTCGATGGTGCTGCGCCCCGCCTGTGCGCTCACGCCGCCGCCTCCGCGCGCCCCTGCTCCTCGGGTGCCTCGCCTTCTTTGTGCTTCGACGTCGGCCAGATCCAGATCACAATGAGCACCGCCGCCGCGCTCAATCCGATCGCGAACGACCACGGCGTGAAAATGCCGCCGACCAGCGTCGCCCCTGTGGCCACTGACGCGAGGAACGGCCATGGCGACGGATTGGGATAGACATAGCGGTGATCGGGCTCGGCGTCGAGCATGCGCGTGACCAGCACTTCGCGCTTGGTCGACGACAAGCCGGTCACCACAGGCGCGGCGTGCGGCTCATGCCACATCGGCTCGCGGCCGGTCACCACCGGAATGTGTAGGAAATTGTAGGGAGGCGGGGGAGAGGAAGTGGCCCATTCGAGCGTATCGCCGCCCCATGGATCGGGCCCCGCAATGCGCCCGAATTTCAGACTGAACAGCGCATTGCCGACATAGAGCAGCATCCCCACAGCGAGAATCACCGCGCCAATGGTGGAGAGGAAATTGAGCGGACCCCAGCCCGTCTCCGGGACATATGTGTAAATGCGGCGCGGCATGCCGATCAGCCCGAGCTTGTGCATCGGGAAGAAGGTGATGTTGAAGCCGATGAAGGCGAGCCAGAAGCTCACATGGCCGGTCTTTTCGTTCAGCATGCGGCCGGTCATTTTGGGGAACCAGTAAAAGACCGCGCCCAGAAGGGGGAAGACCGCGCCGCCGATGAGGACGTAATGGAGGTGCGCGACGACAAAGAAGGTGTCGTGCAGTTGCAGATCGAGCGGAATCGACGCGACCATCACGCCCGACAGCCCGCCGAGGACGAAAATGGCGATGAAGCCGAGGACGAACATCAGCGGCGGACGGAAACTCGGCTTGCCCATCCAGATGGTGGCGATCCAGCAGAAAATCTGGACGCCGCTCGGCACCGCGATCATCATGCTGGCCGCGGTGAAGAAACTCTGTCCGGATTGCGGGATGCCGGTCGCGAACATGTGGTGCACCCACAGTCCGAAGCCGATGAAGGCCGTGGCGACGAGCGAGAGCACCATCGCAAGATGTCCGAACACGGGTCTCTTGCAGAACACTGCAATGATCGTCGAAACAAACCCCAGCCCGGGAATGAAGATGATGTAAACCTCGGGATGCCCGAAGAACCAGAACAGGTGTTGCCACAGTAAGGCGTCACCACCTTCGGCCGGATTGAAGAAATGCGTGCCGACCAGGCGATCGAGGCCAATGTAATTACTCGCCACCATGACCGACGGCATGGCGAAGACGATCATGAACGCCGTGACCAGCATCGACCAGACATAGAGCGGCATCCGGTCGATCGACATCCCCGGCGCGCGATGCTTGAAGATCGTGACGATGATCTGCAGCGCCACAATAAGGGCGGAAATCTCGGTGAAATTGACAAGCTCCGCCCAGATGTCGATGCGTTTGCCGGGGGAGAATTCGGGGTTCGCCAGCGGCACGTAATTGAACCAGCCTGCGTCCGGCGCCATGTTCAGGAAAAAGGCGGTGTAAATCATCATTCCGCCAAAGAGGAACATGTAATAGGCGTAGGCATTGGCGCGCGGGAAGGCGAGGGCGCGCGTGCCGATCATCAGCGGAATGACGAAGACCGCCATCGCCTCCATCACCGGCACCGCGAAGAGGAACATCATCGTCACGCCGTGCAGCGTGAAGACCTGGTTGTATTGATCGGCCGATAAGAAGGTGTTGTTCGGCTTCGAGAGCTGAATGCGCATCATCGCGGCGAGCAGGCCGCCGAAGCCGAACCAGACGAATGCGGTGAAGATGAAGCGGCGGCCAATGGAGTGATGGTCGATCTGCGAGAACCAGCTGAACAGACCGCGCCGCGGCGCCCATGTACGCGAGAGCTCTTCGTGCAGCCGCTCGTCGCCGGGAAGCGTATACGGTGTCCCGTCCATCACGCTCATTGCAGGCTCTCCAGATAATCGAGCAGCGGCTCGAGCTCGCCCGAATGCAGAAGCATGGGCGGCATTTGCGTGCCGGGTTTGAAGTGCTGCGGATCGATGATCCAGCCGGCCAGATATCCGCGGCGATTCGGCAGCGTTCCTGCCGCAATGGAGCGCCGCGAGGCAAAGTGCGTGAGATCGGGGGCGGTGCGCCCGGCGGCATTCGTTCCGCCGATGTTGTGGCAGAGCGGGCAGGGGGAGCTCATGAACACTTCCTGCCCCTTGCGCTGCTGCGGTGTGGCGGCGAGCCTCGCCGGCTGGCGCGCTTCTTTCTCCCACGCGGCATAATCGGCGGGACTCATGGCATTGACCCACAAGGCCATCTTCGCGTGCTGCAGCCCGCAGAATTCCGCACACTCGCCCCGATAGACGCCGGGGCGTGTTGCCTTCAATACCGCGTGATTGTCGCGGCCGGGGATGAGGTCCTGCTTGCCGCTGATGTTCGGAACCCAGAAGCTGTGAATGACGTCGCGCGAGCGGACGAGGACGTGCACCGGAACGCCGACCGGGATGTTGATCTCGTTCGCGCTCACAATGCGCTTGCTCTTGTCCGCATAGTCGTATTCGACCTGCCACCACCACTGACGGCCGGTGACGATCACCTGCGTTGCATTGTGCGGAACGCCCGCAATCGCGCGGCGGTCCGTGACGATGCTGGAGATGAGCAACGCGAACAGCAACAGAACGGAAATGCCGGTCGCAATCGAGACCACGGTCACCGGCGTGCGGCTTTCGCTCTCTTCGAGCGACGCCCGTCCCTTGTGCACGAGGGCATAGACGAGCGCGATCATCACCAGCACATAGACGATCGCGCAGACCGCGAGGAAAAAGTTCCAGAGATTCGCAATCGATTCCGATTGCGCTCCGGCCGGTTCCAGCGCGGACTGAATTCCGGCGCCTGCGAGGAACGCCAGCGTCATCATGGGTGTCGCGCCGGCTCCCGCTCCGGCACCAGGTCGGGCACGGACTGCTCCTGTTTATGGCCGTGCATTTCGTCGCCGCGGCCGCCTGCCGCGTCTTTGGGCACATTGCCGCTCAGCGACTGCACGTACGCCACGATCTGCCACACCTGATATTCGGGGATCTTTCCGCGGAACGAAGGCATTCCGTTCGGACGCCCCTCCACAATCGTGGCGTAGATCTGTTCCGGATCGCTGCCGTAAATCCAGCGGCTGTCCATGAGCGGGGGACCCATGCCGCCGCCGCCGTTCGAATGGCAGCCGACGCAGTTGTACCAGCTGAAGAGGCGTTTTCCTTCCGAAATCGCCCACGCATTGCGGCCATACGGATTCTGCACGTGCACGTCGGGCGTATACGGCCCCGGCACGAGGCTGACCAGACGTTCTGTATTGCGCCGTGCGGCGGCGGAAGGCATTTCGCGGAAGCGCCGTTCCTCGCGTTCGCACGATGCAAATGCGAAGAGCGCGATGGCAGCGATCGCAAGATGGCGACGGACGCTCATGAATCCGATCCTCCCTCCCCGTCGAGTTGCACGTCCAGCCGCGGTACGCCGTACTGGCGAAGAATTGCGTCGATTTCCGGCTGGCGCCGTTCGAGGATCGCGTCGAGCCGTTCTTTCAGCTTCGTGTCCTCACGGCGTACGGCCATGGAGATGTCTAACACGAACGGCAGGAACGGCAGGTCGATCTGCGGCGACACCGGCTTCGCGACCAGCGGCACGCTGCTCCTGCGGATGAAGTAGCCGGCGAGCGGTCCCCAGACCGCGCTCACGTCCACTTCCCCTTTGGCCACTGCATCCACGATGCGCCGCGGCGGATTGGCTTTCGAATAATCGCCATAGACGTTGTAGCCGGCGACGTTTTTCACAATGCCGCGATTGGCCAGCGCATGCGCGGGAGGGGAGTTCGAGTAGTCGTCGCCGATGATCTGCACGCCGATCTTCAGTTTGCGCAGGCGGGGATCGTCGAAGGAGCTGATGGCCAGCTTGCGATCGCGCCGCGTGACGAACACATAACTCGAACGGTAATAAGGGCGGGTAGTGGCAGCGAGCTCGAAGCTGCTCGGCACACCCATGATCACGTCGCAGTGGTTGGCCTTGAGCGTACTGCGGACGAAACCGCGGCGCTGGGCGAACCAGTAGTAAGAAACCTTCGTCCCCAGATCGCGCGCAATCAATTGGGCGATTTTGTTTTCAAATCCTTCTTCCCGTTCATTGGAGAAGGGGAGGTTGTTCGGATCGGAACAGACGCGCAGCGGGGCATTGGCCGCGAATGCGCTGGACGCACAGAGCGCCGCAATCACGATGAGGCTCTTACAGCGAGAAGACATAGAGCATGCCTCCGCGCGTGGTGGCCTGTTTGAGGTCCTGCATGGCGTTGACGAATCCGAGGGCGGCGGTGGCGTCGCGCGGATCGAGATCGGCTGAGACGATGGCGCCGGGCCAGCCGCCGACGCCCGACATGAACGCGATGTATTGCTTGCCGTCCGGCCCGCGATAGGTCATCGGCGGCGCAATGATCCCCGACCCCACCTTGAATTTCCAAACCTCGGCACCCGTGCGGGCGTTGATCGCTTTCGCCCACCCGTCCATCGTTCCATAGAAGACGAGATCGCCCGCCGTGGCCAGTGCGCCGCTCCAGACCGGGAACTTTTCCTTGATTTTCCAGACCGCTCGGCCGTGCACCGGATCCCAGGCCGTCACTTCGCCGCGATGCCCGCCGGGACCGGCGTGCATTTTCACGTTCGCGCCGACGAACGGCGTCCCGGCGATGTAATTCGCCTCTACGCCTTCGAAGTCCATACAGATGTTCTGGTGGGTGATGTAAATGAGGCCCGTTTGCGGGGAAAACGCCGAAGGCTGCCAGTCTTTGGTGCCCGGTGCGGCGGGGCAGATGTCGCGAACGACTTTGCCCACCTGCGGCGTTTTGGCCGGAACAGGAATGAGACGGCCGGTCTTGAGATCGACACCGGCGGTCGAATTTACATAGCCGAAGGTATTAGCCGAGAGCACCTCGCCATTGGTGCGGTCAATGACATAGACGTAGCCGTCGCGCTCCGGACGTACGAGCACTTTGCGCGTCCGGCCGCCGATGTTCAGATCGAGGAGGATCGATTCATTGATGGCGTCATAGTCATAGAGATCGTGCGGGCCGATCTGATAGGCCCAGCGCGCCTCGCCCGTGTCCGCGTCGCGCGCGAAGAGGGAGCAGGACCATTTATTGTCGCCGGGGCGCTGATCGGGATTCCAGGGACCGGGATTGCCGGTGCCATAGAAGATGAGGTTCGTTTCCGGATCGTAAGAAACCCAGCCCCAGACGGTGCCCCCGCCCTGCTTCCATGCGTCGGGAGGCCAGGTATGGACGCCGAGGTCTTTGCCGCGGTCCATGGCGTAAAAGGGCTTGAAATTCGGGCCGATCAGCACATCGGAGTCGGGACCCTGACTGTAGGCGCGCCACAGAAGCTTGCCGGTCTCGAGGTCGAGTGCGGCCAGCCAGCCACGGACGCCCATCTCGCCGCCGCTGTTGCCGACATACACCTTGTTCCTGACGACAAAGGGAGCCATGGTGATGGTCTCCCCCTGATTGATGTCGCCGAGTTTCGTGTTCCACAGCTCCTTGCCCGTCTGTGCGTCGACGGCAATGGTGTGATTGTCGAGCGTGTTGATGATGACTTTGCCGTTGGCGAACGTGGCGCCGCGATTGACCACGTCACAACAGGCCACGCCCTGGGAAGCGGGATCGGGATTGGGACGATAGACCCATTTGGTGCCGCCGCCCGGCTGCTTGAGGTCGATCGCATAGAGGATGTTCGGGAACGGCGTGACGATGTACATCGTGTCGCCGGCGACGAGCGGCGTCGCCTCGTGCCCCGCCACCATGCCGGTGGAAAACGTGGTCGCGGCCTTCAGTTGATCGATGTTGGAGAGGTTGATTTCTTTGAGGCCGCTGAATCGCGTATTCGCGAAGTCTTTGTTCGGCGTCAGCCACTGACCGTCTTCATTGTTGACGGTGGTAAACGCCGGTAATGCGGCCTTGCCGCTGCCTCCCGCCTGCGTCGCGCTGGCCGCCTGATGAGACGACGGCGCCATTTTGCACGCGGTGAAAACGAGAAGAGCGAGAGGGAGGAAGAAAGAGCGTGCCCTGACCTGGAACGTTGCGCTCATGTCACGTTGCAATGACTCCTCCTGAACGTTTGCAGCGGTCTCATGCATGCGTTACGCCAGACGTAACAATGCAAGGAACCTTTTTGCGTCACGTGTGCTACTGCACGTGATGAATGGTGACCTGATTCAGCGTCGGGTGCGGGATCAGAAGACGATGGCGTTTGTTGTCGTATCCGAGATCGGCCGGCGCATCCATGCCGGCGAGAATGGCGGCGAATTCATCGCCGCCGGTACCGCGGAAAATCTCGTCGCCGCGCCAGCTCGAAATGACCGGCGAGCCGTCGTCGAGATGCACGATGCCGTCGAGTTGTCCCGCCGGAAGCACGACTTCGTTGGATTTTTTGCCGCCGTCCAGCTCGTACATTTCATTACTGCCGAAGGTAATGACGCGCAATTTGCCGTCGACCCAGTCGAGCCCATTGGGGTTGCCGAGATCGCGGCTGCTGGCGAGTTTCTCAGCGCGGTCGCCGGTGATTTTCCAGATCGTGTCGCTGCCGGTTTCGACGAAAGTCGTGCCGGGGCCGAGCGTCACGCCGGTATCGGAGACATAAATACTCTTGCCGTCGGTCGCAATGTCATTGATGAACGATGCGCCGCGTAATGGAATCTCCCCTTCGGGCGCGCCCGTGCGGCGGTTGAATTTGCGGACGGCGGTGATGTCGCTGACATAGAGCGTCTCACCCACAATGGCCATCCCTTTGGGGCCGTCGAGGCGCACGCCGTTTTTGCCGCTCTCGATCCATTTGAGCTCGACCTGCATCGTGTTCGGATGGACGCGGGAGATGAAGCCGTTGTTGTCGACGCTGAGCATCGAGCCGTTGATGTTGCTGATGAAGTAGAGGTCCTGTTGCGGATCAAAGAGAACGGATTCGGGCGCGCGCAGCTGTCCAATGACCGCGAGAGCAGGAGGAGCGGGGCCGCGCAATGGGGTGGGGGTATTGAGCGTCGACCCTTTTAAGGTTCTTTGTGCGTACCGGTCGCCAGGGCAGCCGGTCAGGAGCGGCAGGAGCACCAGGGCGGCGACCGCGACTCGCATGCGCATGTCTATTGCCGAGCGCGTCTGCACACTTCAGACC
>JALYOB010000486.1 GCA_030857085.1 Acidobacteriota bacterium
ATCGACGCGCGTGAGCACCTCGTTCCATCGCGCGCTCGCTCCTGCGCCCGCGCTGGCGAGGTCGTGAATCGAGACGCGCTCGACCTCGCGGCGATCGACCACGCGATCGATCGTGACGTCCGCATCGGGCGCGAAGATCAGAACGTTGCCGCCGAGGGCGGGTCCGATGCGGGGCGCGCGGAGCCAGAGCGGATCGCGCAGATCGACAAGGAAGACTTTGCGCGAGACGAACCAGGCGCCGTAGAGGATCAAGCCGGCGTAGGCGATGAAGATCGTGAGGAAGAGAGCCGCGCGCGCGACGCGGGTGATCGGATCGGCTTCCAGCTCCACGTCTTTGTAATTGAACGGATCGAGATCGATGAGCAGCGACTCGCGCGGCGCGAAGCTGGAGCCTCCCCGTCCGATCCAGCGCGGCAGAAGGCGCGGAACCGCCGACGCAGCGATCACGTTCATGTCGCTGCTGTACATCGAACGCGAGAAGAGCACGAGGTCGTCCCCCGAGCGATACCACTTCCAACGATCGTCGGCCGAACGCGAATGGAGCAGCTCGCGAATGCGCACCGAGTGTTCGGAGTATTGCGGCAGCAGCCACTCGACGAATCGCGGCAAAGGATCGTCGCCCGCCGCGATCTGCTGCGCCTCGGTGTCATGTCCGTACGCATTGCGATACACGCGCGTGCTCGCAAAGAAATTCACGTACACGCCGAGGTTGGACCACTTGCGGCGGTCGAACGCGACGGCGCGATTCGCGTAATCGGGCAACCCCTCGTCGAGCTCCTGCTGCTTTTTCGCATCGAGATCGCGCTGGCGCTGTTCGAGATTACGGACCAGCTCGAGCTGGCCGTGCTTGACGAAGCTCTCCATCTCGATCTTGAACGCCGCTTTGTAAAACGCGGCCGTCGGGAACACCGCCGAGATCACGAGCAGACCTGCCGCGGCGGCGACATAGAGATACGACGGCACCACGAGGCGCGTCACCGGATCTTTCCCCGGCTCCCGGGATCGCAGCAGCGAGATGACGCCGCCGCCGAGAATCGCAGCAGTGATGAGCGCGCGCACGGCGAGCACAGACCGGCTGACATCCGTCTCCACTTCCGCCGTCCAGACGAACATGAGCAGCACGAGTGTCACCATCGACATCACGCCTGCGGCAACGAGATACGTCGGTCCGCCGTGCTGCTGTTTGAGGCGCATGAACGTCAGCATCAACACGACCGCGGGCAACAGCGTCGCCAGCACGAGCACCGCGCGCGGCCGGAACAGATAAATGCCCGCGGCGAATGCAATGCCGAAACAGACATACGCCGCAATGAGATGCAGATAGTCGCTGCCCCGTTTCTCGTCGAACCAGAGCCACGGCGCGCGATACGACGGACGCCCGACCGCGACGATCGCGCCGAAGATGGCGTACGCGAGCGCGTGAAACAGCAGGAACATCACGGTGATCATCACCGTCTCGACGTTGATGGTCCGCGGCAGGCGCTTGTTGCGGAACGTCACCAGCGTCCATGGCGTGCCGTCGATCGGGCTGCTGAAGCCGCGCTGATCGTCGCCCCAGTAGCGGATGTCGAGCATCTTGTTGCGCCGCGCGGCGACGGCGGAGCGAAGCACACGATCGAGATCGGTCTCGATGAAAAAGTTCTCGGCGTTGTTGCGCTGCGCTTCGCTGTGGAACAGCACCTCCCCCTCTTCGTCGATCACCGCGAACTGGCAATCGCCGGCGATGGTGGTGTCGATGAGGGAAAGCATCGGGATCGCCAGTGCGATCACCGCGTTTTCTTTGTTCGGCCGTAATGGCCGCATGGCCATGACCGCCTGCGTCAATCCCGTGGTGCGCGAGCGGATCGACTCGACGACATACGGCCGCTCCGCGTTCCATCCTTTGTTCTCGATGATGGTGCGGAAGTAGCCGCGATCGACGACCGGGATGAGGTCGAGCGGTTTCGCGGCCATGCTCCACTTGCCGCGCTGCTGCCCCTGGCCGTCGATCCGCGCAAACGATTCGAGGTAGGGATACGCGCGCACGGCGGGCAGCTCGAGAGCCGATTTCGGCAACGTGGCGGCAGTGGACTTCTGCAATTCGCCTGCGTTGTCCAGCGCGACGAGGGCGCGATACGCAAGATCGATTTCGGTCCGCATGTGACGCTTGATGTCGCTGGCGAGCCGCCGCAACTGCGCGTCCGCGCCGAGCCGCACGCGCCGATACGCCACCAGATCGAAGCAGACGATGGTGATGATGGAGACGAAGCAGAGCAGCGAAATCCCGAGCAGCAGAATGTCGCTCACGCGAATGCGCTGCAGCTCGCCGACGAGACTGAGCTTGAGGAACGGCAGGCTGAAGATGACCAGGAGAAATCCGGCCAGCACCGCGACGAGCACCGTGAGGGAGATGGTCACGCTCTGCGACGCGAAGCGGCTGTTCGTCACCACTCCCGCTACTACCCACGACTGCGCGCCGCCACCCTTCGGCTGGATCGGCAGCGGCTGGGTGAAGAGGCGATACTCGCGCCCTTCGAGCTTGACCTGGGTATTGAACGCGCGATGCTGCAGCGATGCGAGCGGCAGATCCTGTTCCTTGTCGCCGAGGCTGCGGACTTCTTTGAGGTCGTCGAGTTTGGTGGCGGAGCAGACGCCGCGCGGCCACTGCCAGCGCACGTTCCCCCGTTCGTCGAGCAGCATGACCGCGTCGAAGACGTCCACGAACGATTGCTGAAACACGGGCGCGACGAGCTGCTCGACGGTCAGCCTCCGCGGGGCACCGGCAGGTGCGGGCGCGGCCGGCTTCGCCTCCTCCTCGACGAACTCTTCCTCTTTCCCATCCCATCGCAGCCGCGCGCGATCGGTCACTCGGCTCGCGGAGAAGTCGGGATACTCGAGCCGCTCGACGATCTGCTGCGAGACCGTGCTGAGGATGCGCAGGTTCCGCGCGGCAAAGTACGCGGTGCGGCGCTGGACGTGAAGGAAGTAGTAGAACGCGCAGGCGATGATCAGCAGGGAGATCAACGTTCCGATGCCCGCTTTGCGGGCGATGCCTGTGGTCTTTTCCTTCGACTCGGTCTTGGACGGCACGGCCATGCGACACCTCCGGCGATGAGGAGTTCAGGACAGCATGATTTCGGGAAGCGTCCATGGTACACCCATCCGGCCTTCCGTCGCCGTCGTTGGTAGCACCACCACCTTGCTTCTTTCCGGCCTCACGCGTACGCTGATGCGACCGTGCCAGGACCGGATTTCGACAGCACACAAACCTCGCGCATGCGCCTGCTCAACGCGGGAAAGACGCTTTTCGCGCGCAATGGATACGAGCAGACTTCGACCGCCGCGATCGCCCGCGAGTCGGGGAGCTCGGAGTCGCAGCTGATCCGCTATTTCGGCGGGAAGGCGGGGCTGCTCGAGGCGATCTTCAATGAATCGTGGTCATCGCTGAATGAGTACGTGCAGCAGCACATCGAAGAGGCAACGCACGGCCGCGACGCGATCGTCCGCATTCTGTCGATGATGATCCAGGCGTTCAGCCGCGATCACGACATCGCGTTCCTGTTCATGTTCGAAGGCCGCCGCATGCGCGGCGGGTCGCACGAGGTGCTGCTCTCGAAGGGTTTCGTGCAGTTCCTTCAGGTGGTGGACATGCTGATCCAGCGCGGCCGCGACGACGGTTCGTTCCGCACGGACATCCACCCGAAGGTGCTCTGCTCCGCAATGCTCGGCTGTGCCGAGGGAATGGTCCGCGACCGCGTCCTCAGCGCCCGCAATCACGAGCCGGACTTTTTCGACGATGCCGCGATCGTGACGACGTTCACCGCGATGGTGAATGGGCTCGCGCCTGTGGCCGAGTAGGAGCGACGGGGGGCCTCCGGCGGCCGGGGCCGCGGGCCCCGGACCCCATCTCTCCCTGATCGTAGCGAGTAGCGTGTGGCGAGTTGCCAGGGCGGTTTCGCCTGGACGGCAGCCGCGGCGCGTTCGCACAGTCTGACTTTACGTGCGGCTGGCC
>JALYOB010000487.1 GCA_030857085.1 Acidobacteriota bacterium
ATTACACCCTCGGCAAGATCGTCCGCGGCGGTCTCGGGTGCGCCAACATTGACGCCAATACGCGTCTTTGTACCGCCACCACCGCCGCCTCGCTCATGGAAAGCTTCGGCGCGGACGGACCGCCCGGCGCATACGAGGATTTCGAAAATACCGAATGCATTGTGCTCATTGGCCACAATGCGGCCGAACAGAGCACCGTTCTCTGGATGCGCATCCTCGCCGCAAAACGCGGTCCATTGAAGCCGAAGATCATCGTCATCGACCCGCGGCGCACGTTCACAGTCGACACGGGAGCCGACCTCCATCTGCAATTGCGCCCCGGCACGAACGTGGCGCTGCTCAATGGCATTTGCAATCTCCTCATCCGCAATGGCTGGATCGACGAGAAATTCATCCGCCGCCATACCGTCTATTACGACCGCTTCAAGAAGATTGTCTCCGGGTACACGCCCGCACGCGTCGAGAAAATCACCGGCGTTCCGCAGAAGCAGTTGCGTCAGGCGGCGGAGTGGATCGGCAAATCGAAATCGACGGTGACGACGTGCCTGCAGGGCGTCTATCAGAGCAATCAGGCCACCGCAACTGCATGCACAGTGAATTCGATGCACCTCATCATGGGGAAGATCGGGAAGCCGGGGAGTGCGCCGTTCCAATTTGCCGGTCAGCCGAGCTCGATGAATACGCGCGAGACCGGCGCGGACGGAACGTATCCGGCGTACCGCAACTGGGAAGACATCGGCCACATGCGCGACCTCGCCTCGCGCTGGAACGTCCCCGTCGAGCTGCTGGGCAAGAAGCCGGTTTCCGCTCCCGAGATTTTCGAGCTGGTCGAGAAAGGCTTCGTGAAAGTGCTGTGGGTGACCTGCACGAATCCGGCGGTGAGCATGACGGACCGCATGCGCCAGCTGCGCAGCATGGCCGGAACGTTCGTGATTGTGCAGGACGCGTTCGTCAACACCGAGACCGCACAATTCGCCGACGTCATTCTTCCTGCAGCGATGTGGGGCGAGAAAACGGGCTGCATGACCAATGCAGAACGCCGTTGCAATCTGCTGCTCAAGGCGGTCGATGCGCCGGGGGAGGCGAGGAGCGATCTGGAAATCTTTCTCGACTTCGCGCGGCGCATGGATCTGCGCGATCAATCGGGCAATCCTCTCATCACGTATGACGATCCTGAGTCGGCGTTCCATGAATGGCGCGACATCTCGCGCGGAACCATTCCCGATTACAGCGGGATGACGTACGCGAAACTGCTGGAGCGGAACGGCATTCAATGGCCGTGTACGGACGACAATCCGGACGGTACGACCCGTCTGTACAAAGTCCCCTATTTCCCGACCAAATGGCAGGTGTCCGAGGTGTATGAGAAGGATCTGGAGACCGGGCATGAACATACACAGTGGGAGTATCGGAACAAGCGCGACCCGAAAGGGCGTGCGGTGCTGATTGCGACCGATTATCGCGAGCCCGCGGAGGCGCCGGATCGGGAGTATCCGTTCACGGCCATCAGCGGGCGGCAGGTTTATCACTGGCACACCCGCACCAGAACGATGAAAGCGCCGGAATTGAACATGGCCGCGCCGGGCGTGTTCGTCTCCGTCAATCGCGCCGATGCGAAAAAGCTCGGCATTGCAGACGGCGACATCGTTCGCGTGACCTCGCGGCGCGCGTGCGTCGAAGCGCCGGCGCGCGTCGGCGACATTGTCTCGCGCGGGACGGTCTTCCTTCCCTTTCACTATGGACGGCTGGAGAGGAACGAGGCCGCCAACAACCTGATGCCGTTCACCCACGACGCGGTGTCCAAACAGCCGGTACAGAAGAGCGCAGCGGTGAAAATCGAGCGCATTGGAGGAGCCGATGAGCGCACGTGGTGGTAAGAAATCAAAGAATCTCGCAGCGCTGCTCAATCCACTCATCCAGCGCGAAATCGCCACCATCGGAGCGATCGACACGGCCATGCCGCGGGAGAAACATCCCGGCTATGTGACGTTGCTGCGTTCGGCGAAGCTCGGCAAACAGGCGAGCGTGGAGCAGATGGCCACCATGATCCGCGTCAGCGGCGGACAGCCGGTGCAATCAGGACCGCCGATCGAGCCGATGCTCAAATTGCAGACCGCGCTCATGCGGCGTATTGGAACGACGCCGATGCTGCGGGCAATGCGACTGGCGCAGGCGGAGCTCGTGCGCGCGTATGCGGATGCGTTCGACGAGCTCGAAGGCTCGATGCAGAAGGGGCTGCAGAAGTGCTGGAACCGCGCCCGGAAGCATCTCACTGTACTGACCGCGCACATTGCCAAGCGCGGCGCGAAGCTCGAGCTCGAGGAAATGCTGCAACTGCCGATGACGCTCGACTTTTACTTCGTGCATGAGGAGGCGCGCGTCTGCATGCGCTGCCTCTTTGATCGTCCCGGAAATTTCCCGCCGCTGGAACGCGACGATCCGCATCCTTACACCTACATCTGTGCGGGCTGCCATCAGGAAGTGCTGTCCGATCTCACGCCCGACCTCCTCGACGGTCTCGCGCGTATGGAGGACCGTGACCGCCACAATCACGTCATTGAACGTGCGTTAGGCCGGGCCTCGAAGCTGAAAGCGGAATTGCTCGTATTGAACAAGATGAGCGGCCTCGCTCCCGAGCTCCCGCCGAAGCCGATGCCTTACAAAGAGGCACAGGACGTCGCCCCCCGCCGCCGCGCCCCCGCACAGCCGAAACCAAAGCTCGAATTGGGCGAAGTCGCGGAGACGCTCGAAGAGCAGGTGTATGTGGAGGCGTTGTTTGATTATTCGAGCGTAAGAGCGAATTGGTGAGTGGCGAGTGGCGTGTGGCGAGTTGCCAGGGCTGTTAGCGCCCAGGCGACACCGCCCTGGCAACGCGCCACTCGCTACTTCAACTTCACCAGTTTCTCGAACAGCTGCTGCATGGCGGCATCGAGGTCGCGATGCACGCCGGAGTGCACAGGCGACATCTGGATGATTGTGCTGCGCGGGGCGACGAGCCAATGGAAGCGGGCGCGTTGCGGCAGGGCGCCGATCGGGCCGGCTTCGGGGCCGCCTTTGCAGACGCGCGGAATGGCGTCGAGGTGGCTTTCGACGAGGGCGCAATCAACGGCGGGGTCGAGGTGGAGGAGTCGTTCGCGATCGAGCTCGATGCGGGCGTCGAGCACTGCTTTGGTCGAGCAGAAGAGGATCACGCCTGCGTTGATGAACTCCCCACGCTCGACGCGCGGGACGACGCGCACGACGGCGTAATCAAACGCGCAGAGATCGCGCACGCGCGGCCTCCTGTGCGAATTCGCGCGGGCTCTCGAGGCGCCGCAGAAACCATTCGCGATATCCGTCGCGCGGTACGTCGACGAGCCACGCCTCAGGGATCAGTTCGAGGATCGCATCGAGGGATTCGGGCGTGATCTTCGCCGCCAGTTCCGCATCGACGCTCTCGATCTCGCTCGCCCACGGCAACAGCACGTGATCCTTGATTGCGGCGAACGGCGCGCGGCTGCGCTGGAGTGTTTCTGCATCCCAGCTGTGATGAAAGTAGAGCGACGCGCCGTGATCGATGAGCCAGAGATTGCCGTGCCACACGAGCAGGTTCGTATTGCGCGGCGTGCGATCGACGTTCGTGACCAGCGCGTCGAACCAGACCACCGACGACGCGAGCCGCGCCTTGCCGCTCAATGCTTTGTCGATGAGCGGATCGAAGCCGATCGAGCCGGGGAGGTAGTCGAGCGCGAGATTGAGTCCCTCGCTCTGCCGCAGCAGATCCTGAATCTCGGGATCGGGCTCCGTCTGCGCGAGCAGCGCATCGAGCTCGATCGGTACGCCGAGGGTGGCCGGCCAGTGGTGCCAGGCGAACGCGGCGACCGGCAGCTTCTGCACCCGCGGCTGCGCACCGGGTGCGTCGAGCTCCACGAGCAGGGCATGCCCGGCGTCGTTGTCGCGGAACCGGTCGGGCTCGGGCGTGCCGCTGTACCAGGTCCGATCGTCGATG
>JALYOB010000092.1 GCA_030857085.1 Acidobacteriota bacterium
GAGGCTTGGCCTGTCAGCGGGGTCCGGGGCCCGCGGCCCCGGCCGCCGGAGGCCTCTTCGTCGTTCCGCTACTCCGTCACGATCATCGCCGACAACCCGTTCGCTTCCAGCGTCGTGCGTGCCGCGAGGGCCGCATCGCGCGTCGCGAACGGTCCGATGCGCACGCGGAACAACTCATCCTTGCTGATGAACGAGCGCTGACCGATCGTCGTCAATCGTTCCTGCAGCGCCTTCGCGTTCGCCTCGACCGAAAACGCGCCGACCTGCACGAGATACTGCTTCGGCGCGGGGTTGGTCGTGCGGCGCACTTCCGCGTCGCGGCGCTGCTGATCGAGCGAGCTCGCGCTCGTCGACTCCCCTTTGCCGACCGGCACATCCTCGAACGACGTCCCGCTCGCGTTCACCTGGCGACGCGTCACCGTATCGCCGCGTTGCGTTTCCACCTCGACGCGATCGATCACGACCGGCTCGTCCGGTGCTACTGAGGCAGCAGGTGCGGTCTTCGCGTCCGTCGGCAGCGGGAACGCGACGGGCGGCGGATCTCCGGCGGATACGACGGGCGCGGTCTTCGGCGCCTGCGCGATCGTCACGTCGAACGGCGCGGGCGGCTCGCGCTCGCCGTTGCCGAACTTCACCACCTTGATGTCCACCTCGCCGATACCCGGCTCGATGAGACCGATCTGCTGCGCTGCCGCATACGACAGATCGATCTCCCGATTGCCGATGTACGGGCCGCGATCGTTGACCCGTACGCGGACGCTCTGGTGCGTCTTCGCGTTCGTGATCTCCAGAATTGATCCGAACGGCAGCGTGCGATGTGCGGCCGTGAGCAGCAGCGGATCAAAGATCTCCCCGTTCGCGGTCGTCCGTCCGGCGAACTCCTCGCCGTACCAGCTCGCAACGCCGTGCAACTGATCGGGCGCCTTCGTCACCGGCGTCGTCGCGGGCGCGGTGGTCGTACAGCCGTACGCGAGCGCGAGCAGCAGCGCGAGCGTTGCGACGCGCGATCTCATACGCGCACCTCGCCCACTTCCGCTTTGATCTCCGCCCGTTCGGCGGCGAGAATCGGATCGACTTGTTCTTCGAGAAAACGCTCGGTCTGTTGCTGCGCGAGTCCCGTGTAGCGCTCCGGCTGCGCGAGCTGCTCAATCGCCGCGCGATCGATGCCGAACAGTTCATCCGCGGCAATGCGATCGAAGAGATCGTTCTGCGATGCGCCCGCTTTCATTGCATCCGCGGCCGCCTTGGCGTGGATGCGAATGCGCTCGTGCAGCACCTGCCGGTCGCCGCCGCGGCTCACCCCTTCCATCATCAGGTTCTCGGTCATCATGAACGGCAGCTCGCGCGCGACGTTCGAGGCGATGACGTCCTCGTGCACGACCAGCCCGGCCGCGATGTTGTCGTAGATGAGCGCGATCGCATCGGCGGCGAGGAACGCCTCCGGAATCGCAATCCGGCGATTCGCCGAGTCATCGAGCGTCCGCTCGAACCACTGCGTCGCCGCGGTGAATGCGGGATTGAGCGCGTTCACGATGAGATGGCGCGTGAGCGCGTCGATTCGTTCCGCACGCATCGGGTTCCGCTTGTACGGCATGGCGGAAGAACCGATCTGCTCCTCCTCGAACGGCTCTTCGATCTCGCGCAGATGCTGCAGCAGGCGCATGTCGTAGCCGAACTTCGAGGCCGACTGCGCGAAGCCCGAGAGCACGTTCACCACCTGCGAGTCGACTTTGCGCGAGTACGTCTGCCCGGACACCGGATAGCTGCGGCGCATCCCGAGCTTCTCCGCGACCAGCTCTTCGAGCCTGCGCACTTTGCTCTCATCGCCGCCGAACAGATTGAGAAACGACGCCTGCGTTCCGGTCGCACCTTTGACACCCAACAGCGCCAGCTGCGACTCGCGGAACTCGACGTCGCGATAGTCGAGCAGCAGGTCGTGCAGCCACAAAGTCGCACGCTTGCCGACGGTCGTGAGCTGCGCCGGCTGAAAGTGCGTGAACGCGAGCGACGGCGTCGCCCGCCACTGCCACGCAAATTCGCGCAGCTTGGCCATGATGTTCACGATCCGCCGCCGCACGATCCGCAACCCCTCGGCCATCTGCAGGATGTCCGTGTTGTCGGTGACGTACGCGGAAGTCGCGCCGAGGTGGATGATGCCTTTGGCGCTGGCGGCCTGGAGCCCGTACGCGTGCACGTGCGCCATCACGTCATGCCGCACTTCGCGCTCGCGCCGCTCCGCATCTTCGTAATTGATCTCTTCGGCGTGCGCTTTGAGGTCGGCGATCTGCGCATCCGCGATCGGAAGACCGAGCTCCTTCTCCGCCTCCGCGAGCGCAATCCAGAGCCGGCGCCACGTGCGAAACTTCGAGTTCGACGAAAAGAGATACGACATTTCCCGCGACGCATAACGCTCGGTCAGCGGGTTCGAGGCGTGGTCGTGCTTCACGCCGCAGGATTATAGGTTGGCTGCGCCGGCCGTCTTTAAAGGGGACTTTAATGGCCGCTCGTCACTTTAAAATATTCGCCACAGAATTTTAAAGTGGCGCTTACATTTTAAAAAATGGACGAGACCCGCTTCACGCCCGCGATGACAGGCAAGCTCCTGCCGGTCTCGCTCGGCCGCCCGGACTGGGCGTTCGTTCCTGCACCTTTGCCGCGCAACTGGCAGATATCCATGGACTTGTGGCCGCTCCTCGCGACCGCGCGCGAGCAACTCGGCCGGCTGGACGGCATCGGCCACGCCCTTCCTGACCCCGAGCTCCTCCTGAGACCGCTCCAGAGGCGCGAGGCCATTCGCTCGTCGAGCCTTGAAGGAACCTACGCTTCGGCCGAAGAGTTGCTGCTGTTCGAGCTCGACCCATCGGAGCCGGCGGAGCCGTCAGATCGCGTCAACGACTGGCGCGAGGTCTTCAACTACGCGGCGGCTGTCCGTCGCGGATCCGAGTTGCTGAATACGTTGCCACTGTCGCTGCGGCTCATTCGCGAAATGCACCGCGTGTTGCTGACCGGAGTCCGCGGCCGCGATCGAGCGCCCGGCGAGTTCCGCCGTACGCAAGTCCATCTCGGCGCAGACCGGCGATACGTGCCGCCGCCGATCCACGAGCTCGATGCATGTCTCGACGACTTCGAGCGGTTCCTCAACGACGAGGAAGCGCAGAACATCGATCCGCTGATCCGCACGTTTCTCGCGCACTACCAGTTCGAAGCAATCCACCCGTTCATTGACGGCAACGGCCGCGTTGGTCGCGCACTCCTCTCCCTCTGCGCATTCGAATGGTGCGGCCTCACGCGCCCGTGGCTCTACGTCAGTCCGTTTTTCGATCGCCACAAAGACGACTACATCGATTCGCTTTTCGCGGTCAGCAGCGAAGGAGCGTGGGACCGCTGGCTCGCGCTCTGCCTTCGCGCAACGATCGATGTCTGCCGTGATGCGATCGCGCGATGTGACCGCCTGCTGAAGATCCGTTCCGAGTATCACGCTCAGGCGGACGGCGCGAACGGCCGCATGCACCGCCTCATCGAGAGCCT
This sequence comes from Acidobacteriota bacterium, assembly GCA_030857085.1. Classification (GTDB taxonomy): domain Bacteria; phylum Acidobacteriota; class Thermoanaerobaculia; order Gp7-AA8; family Gp7-AA8; genus QHVT01. The sequence continues at coordinate 3,529 of JALYOB010000092.1, forward strand.
CTTCTCGAATCCAATCATTCGCGTCACCGACGCGGCGCGGAGACTCGACGTCACCTATCCGACTGCGAACGCCGACATCGGCAAGCTCGTATCGCTCGGCATCCTGCGGCCGTTGCCGAATGCCTATCCGAAAGCGTACGTGTCGAACGCGATCTTCGACGCTGCTTACGGCGAAGACAGCTGATGCATTGCTTGACACCGTATCCCGTTGACCGGACACTGCCACCGGTGCGTCCCTCCGTATCCACTCACGAGTCGCGTCGCGCGACGCAGGTCACGCTCAAGGCAGTCGTGCTGCTGGCGGGTGTGCTCATCGTCGTGTTCGCGGTTTCGTTCTTCTTCAGCGACCGCGGTCTGCACGAGCTGCAGCATGCGCGCGCTCGCGTGGCGACGCTGCATGCCGACATCGCGAAGCTCGACGCGGACAACGCGCGGCTGCGTGCGGAGATCGACAGCGTGCGCAAGTCCTCCTACGCCATCGAGCGCATCGCCCGTGAAGACCTCGGCATGTCGCGCAAGGGGGAGACGGTCTACATGCTCCCGAAGTCAGCGCGCTAACGCCGCGACCGCATTGCGCAGATCGTCGCGCAGCGAATCATCATTCGATGCAAGCCGCTTCTTCACGAACGGCACGACGATCGAAGCTTCTTTCACGACATCTGCGGACATGACCGTGACCGTTTGCATGAGCCATTCGTGCGCGTAATTGCCGCCGTCTGCACTCGGCGACGCGCTCATCGCCCCGATGCGCTTGCCGACGAAGCCGGGCCATGACACCAGCCAGTCGAGCAGGTTCTTGAGAGACCCCGGCATGCCGTGCGCGTATTCGGGCGTGCAGATGAGCAGCGCGTCGGCGCTCGCGATCGCATCGCGCAGTTGCTGCACGCTTGCCGGAGGATTGTCCGTGTCGAGATCGGGCGTGAAATGCGGCAGCTCGCCCAACGCGTCATAGAACGCGAACTCGACGCCGTCTGGTGCGACCTGCGCCGCAAGCCGCACCAGTTGCGATGTCGAGGACGCGATCCGCAGACTTCCTGAGATCGCGAGAACGCGCATCAGCGCGACGTTCCCGCGAGCATGTTCGCGTAACGATCGATGACGCCCGCCGCGATTACGATCTGCGCGTTCACCTCACTCCACTTGCGCTGCTCGATCGCCTCGCGCACGCCCGGCAGCGTCTTCACGCCATAGCCGGTGTAGAAACCGGGCGCGTAGATGTGATGCCGGAACCATGGACGCGACGGCAGACCTTCGTCGCGCGTCAGCGCACGTTCGAGCCGCATCAGCGTCCGATCGTCCCGCTTCGCCGCATCGAACGCAGCCGCATTCTTCTGCAGACGGGCGACCGCGTTCTGCAGCGGTGCGAACTCGAGATGCGGAACCGCCTCCTGCTCTTTCGGCGCGACGTACGGATCGAGCGGATCGGCCGCCAGTTCTGCCGTGCGATCGCGCAGCATCCGATTCGCTTCTTCCGTTTCTTTCCGCATCCGATCGGCGAGCGCGGAGACTTCATTCGCATAGCGCGCCACCGTCGCTGCGAACGTCGTCGCCTCGAACGGCAGCGTGTCCGCGTTGCCGAGCCGCAGCATCATCCGGCCGGTCGTCTTCGCCTGCACGATTCCATACGCAAAGTCGGGATCGTCGAAGCGGTTGAAGTGCTCGAACGAGTCGTACGCGGAGTGATAGACGCCGTACCGCGCCTCGCCGTTGTAGCCGACGTTCAGCGCCGCAATGCCCGCGTGCTGCAGGAACGGCGTGTAATCGGAGCCGGAGCCGAGAGCGTCGAGCCGGAGCGTTTTCGCATCACGCAGTTCGCGCCGATCCTCACTCGATGCATTGACGACGTCATACGCGCGGCGGCGTTCGAGCACCGAGACATTCCGCTGGGGGTCGACCACATCGCGCGCAACCTCGGTCACGAATCGCTCCAGCGTGTGCGACCCGCCGACGTCGAGAAAGCCGCGGCTGTTCGTATCGGAGTTGATGTAGACGACCGCCTTCTGCTGCAACTCGGCCATGTGCGTCTCGACCCATTCCGTCGATCCGAGGAGGCCTTGCTCTTCGCCGTCCCATGCGGCGAAGACGAGCGTGCGGCGCGGACGCCAGCCCGACTTTGCGAGCTCGCCGATCGCGCGCGCTTCTTCCATCATCGCGACCAGACCGCTGATCGGATCGAGCGCGCCGGAGACCCACGCATCGTGATGATTGCCGCGCACGATCCACTGGTCGGGAAACTCGCTGCCGCGCAGCCGCGCGAGCACGTCGTACGCGGGGACGGTGTTCCAGTCGAATTCGAGGCGCATGTGCACGCGCGCGGGACCGCTGCCGAGGTGATAGGGAATCGGGAGCGCGCCACGGAAGGACTCGGGCGCGAGCGGGCCGCCGAGGTTGCGGAGGAGCGGAAGGGCGTCGCCATAGGAGATCGGCAGCACCGGGATCTTCGTGATGGTCTTTGCTTCGCTGCGCGCGAGGCGTTTGGCGTCAGCCGTCGCGCCCACTCCCGGAGTCAGCGGATCGCCCGGATGCACCGGCATGTCCGCAACCGATCCGCGTTGCGCGGCCAGCGACGGACGATAGCCGCCCTGCGGATAGACGTCGCCCTGAAAGTAGCCGTCGTCGCGCGGATCGGAGTAGATGAGGCAACCGATTGCGCCATGTTCGGCTGCGACTTTCGGTTTGATGCCGCGCCACGAATTGCCGTAGCGCGCGATGACGATCTTGCCGCGCACGTCGATGCCGTTGCGCGCGAGCACTTCGTAATCGGCGGGGATGCCGTAGTTGACGTAAACGAGCTCGCCGGTCACGTCGCCGTCGGTGGAGTACGCGTTGTACGGCGGCAGCATCTCGCTGGTCTGCTTCGAGGTCGGGTCTTCGTCGAGCGCCGGCTCGCTCAGTTGCAGGCGATACGTTTCCGGTCCGACCAGTTCGACGATGCGCGTCTTGGGAGTGGGGAAGAGCACATCGAAGCGTTCGATCGCCGTTTCATAGCCCCACGAGCGAAACAGCGAGGCGATGAACTCCGCGTTTTCCTTGCCGTACGCGCTGCCGAGGTGGTGCGGATGCGCGGTGAGGCGCTGCATCCAGGTGCGGAGGTTGTCGCGCTTCAGCGCCGCATCGAACCGCGCTTCGAGCGCCTGCTCTTTCGCCGGGTCGTTGAAGCCATAAATGGCGGGCGGCGTTTGCGCGAACAGACGGGTGGAGAAGAGAAGAAGAATCGCGACGAAGCGGCGCATGGGGGGCGATTGTACGGGAGACGACGAGGGGCCTCCGGCGGCCAGGGGCACGGCCCCTGGACCCGTATGCAGGCCTAGCCTCCGCGACACCTTCCGTTGATTGCGCACGAGTGTCGCGGAGGCCTGGCCTGCAGACGGGGTCCGGGGGCCGTGCCCCCGGCCGCCGGAGGCCCCTCGTCGTCTCCAATTACAATCCGCGCCCAATGTGCGGCATCAACGGGATCTTCGCCTACGCGGCCGACGCGCCGCGCGTCGACGCGGAGGAACTCGTCGCGTCGCGCGAATGCATGCGTTCGCGCGGGCCGGATGCCGGCGACGTCTGGATCTCCGGCGATGCGCGCATCGGCCTCGGCCACCGGCGGCTCGCCATCATCGACCTCTCCCCCGCGGGCGCGCAGCCGATGCGGCGCGGCGAGCGCGTCATCATCTTCAACGGCGAGATCTACAACTATCGCGAACTGCGCGCGCGGCTCGAAGCGAACGGCCGCACCTTCACTTCGCATTCGGACACCGAAGTGCTGCTCGCGCTGTACGACGAAATGGGCGAGAGGATGCTCGGGGAGTTGCGGGGCATGTTCGCCATTGCATTGTGGGATGGCGCGGCGCGGAAGATGTTCCTCGCGCGCGATCCGTACGGCATCAAGCCGCTCTATTACGCCGACGACGGCAGGACGCTGCGCATCGCATCACAGGTCAAGGCACTGATCAACGGCGGACATGTCGACAAACGCTTCGATCCAGCCGCGGCCGCCGGCTTTTTTCTGCGGGGCACGGTGCCGGAGCCGTTCACGATGTACCGCGCCATTCGCGCATTGCCGGCAGGCTCGTTCTGCTACGTCGACGCGAATGGCGTGAGCGAACCGCGGCAATACTTTTCGATCGCCGCCACGCTGCGCGACGCGGTCGAGAACGCGCGCAGTGTGAGCGAAGCCGACCGTCAGGCGATCGTGCATGACGCGGTGCTCGAATCGGTGCGCTATCACATGGTCGCGGACGTGCCGGTCGGCGCGTTTTTGTCCGCGGGTATCGACTCCACCGCCGTCGTGGCGCTCGCGCGCGAGTCGGGTGCGAGCGACCTGCAGACGATGACGCTGCGCTTCGAGGAGTATCGCGGCCGCGACAACGACGAGGCGCCGCTCGCGTCTCTCGTGGCGAACGAATACGGCGTCCGCCACACCATCCGCGATCTCGCCCTCGACGACTTTCGCGAGGAGCTGCCGAAGATCTTCGCGGCGATGGATCAGCCGACCGTCGATGGCCTCAACAGCTACTTCATCAGCAAAGCAGCGTCGGAGATGGGGCTGAAAGTCGCGCTCAGCGGCACGGGCGGCGATGAGCTCTTCGGCGGCTACACCTCCTTTCGCGACATCCCCCGCTGGATGCCCATCACGTCCGTCCTCTCCCGCATTCCCGGTCTCGGCGAAGGCGTCTATCGCCTCAACACCGCACTCGCAAAACGAAGCCGCCACGTCAGTCCGAAGATGGGCGAGATCCTTCGTCACGGCGCGACGTACGCCGGCGCATACCTCGTCAAACGCGGCCGCTTTCTCTCTTCCGAACTCCCCGACGTCCTCGGCGAAGACATCGCGCGGGAAGGCTTGCAGCGGCTCGATCTCCTCTCGATTCTCGAACGCGCCGTAACGCCCGACCCCGGCACACCGTTCACGCGCGTCGCCGCACTCGAATCCTCGCTCTACCTGCGCAACCAACTCCTGCGCGACATGGACTGGGCGAGCATGGCCCACTCGCTGGAAGTGCGCGTGCCTCTCGTCGACGCGCATCTCCTTCGTCGCATTGCGCCAGTCCTCGTCACGCGCAAAGAACGCGGCAAACAACTCCTCGCCAACGCCCCCCAGCCGCCGCTCCCGGACGTGGTGCGGAACCGCCGAAAGACGGGCTTCACGCTCCCCATCAAAGAGTGGCTGCGTCAGGAAGGAAGAGTGGAGTTCGGGAAGAGGAGTTGGGCGAGGAAGGTGTTTGAGGTGATGTTCTCGAGTGGGAACGGGTATTGGTGAAGCGTCAGGCGTTGGGCGTCAGGAGCCGCGGCGCCGCAAGCGTCGCGGGGGCGTATGGGCATCCTCGCCTGGACCTCAGGGCTCCCGAGAGTGGCGTCTACGCGCAAATCCCCAGACGCCCCCGCGCGCCCTGCAGGCGCGCGGATCCAAGCGCCCGCGCGAAGCGCGCACCCTACTTCACCACCACCGTCGTCTCCATCCCCTTACTGCGATGCCCATCCACCGGGCAATACACCGTGTACGTTCCCGGCTTGAGGTTCGTCTGCAGCGCGGTCGTGTCGCCGCGCTTCAAGACGACGCTCTGCTGATGCACGCCGTTGCCTTCGATTTCGAACGCGTGATCTTCCTTGCCGCCGTTCTCGATGTTGAACGCGATCTGTCCGGCGGGGACGGTCTGGGGCATGTGGATCTGGTACTCGATGAGATGCACTTCCTGCGTCGGCAACGCGGCGGTCGGCGCCTTGGTCGGATTGTCGGAGTTCGGCGGCAGGACAGGATTCAGCGCCGACGGCTGCGCGCCCGCGGTGTCGCTCGGCGGCATGGTCGAGGAGTGCGACGGTGAGTTCGTCGTCTGGTCGGCCGGACCGGGCTGACAGGCAAACGCGAAAAGGGCTGCGGCGAGTGTGATTCCAATGCGCATACGCCCCGCATTCAGGCAAAACGCGAGCCTGTGATCTGATTGCCGCGTGCGGAAAGAGTGGCGCTACGCAGCCGCGATCGCGGCGCTGACGCTCGTGACGCTCGTGCGCGTCGCGACCACGCATCGCGTGTTCAGTCAGGTGCTCGACGAGCCCGCGCATCTCGCGGCCGGCTTCGAATGGTTCTCCGGCACCTACGTCCTCGACGCCAGCCACCCGCCCCTCTCCCGTATTCTCGGCGCGCTGCCGTTGAAACTCGCCGGCTATCCGAAACCAAAGTCGAACGAGATGGTCGACTACGGCGACCAGCTGCTCTACCACGACTACGAATACGAGAAGACGCTGCAGCGCATCCGCATTCCGAATCTGCTGCTGCTCGCCATCACCCTCGCCGCCACCGCCGCATGGGCGCGGCGCGCATTCGGCGATCGCGTCGCCATCATCACCACCGCTCTCCTCGGAACATTGCCGCCCATCCTCGGCCACGCAGGCGTGCTGACCACCGACCTCGCCGCGATGATGGGCTTCGTCGTCGCGCTGCTCGCACTCGACTGTTTTCTGCAGCAGCCGTCATTGCGACGCGCAACGCTGCTCGGCCTCGCACTCGGCTGCGGCCTTCTCTCCAAGTTTTCCTTCCTCGTCTTCTTCCCGCCATGCGCGCTCGTGCTGCTCATTGCTCGCTGGCGTCCGCGCGTGCAGGTGCGCGCCATCGCGATCATCGCCGCCATCGCATGCATCGTCACCTGGGCCGGCTATCGCTTCGACTTCCGCACGCCGCGCGCATACGACGGCGATCACGCGGTTTTCATCTTCGGCTACGCAGCGCCGAAGCCGCTCTCGCACTTTGCGCAATGGGCCGCCGAGCACGTGCCGATTCCTGCGCCAGCATTCGCGGTCGGCCTGGGGATGGTGCAGGCGCACAACAAACAAGGGCACGACGCGGTGCTGTTCGGAAAGGTCAGCCCGCGCGGCTGGTGGTATTACTTTCCGGTCCTTCTCTTCTACAAGACGCCCATCCCGTTTCTGCTTCTGACCATTGCAGGAGCGGCGTTGCTGATCCGCGAACGCAATCGTCTGCGACTCGGATACGTCTTCGTCGCCCTCGCGATTCTGCTCCTCGCGATGACAAGCAAGATCAACATCGGCGTGCGCCACATCCTCCCCATCTACGCGCCGATGGCGATCCTCGCCGCACACGCGATCGTGACGATGTGGGACGCGCGCCGCGTTGCACTTCGCGCGACGTCGCTGGCGCTCGTCACATGGCTCTTCATCGGCGTCGCGCTCGGACACCCCGACTACATCGCCTGGTTCAACGAGGCCGCACCGCGTCCGGCCCGCATCACCGTCGACAGCAATCTCGACTGGGGTCAGGACATCAACCGCCTCGGCCGCACAGTTCACGAACTGCACGTCCAGCACCTGTACGTCGACATCGCCTTCAGCGGCCGCCTCGACTTATGGGGCATCCCGGTCGAAGGCGTTCCCGAAAACAGGGTGCCCACCGGCTGGTTCGCACTCTCAGAAACGCCGTTCGCGCTGAAGAGCGCAAAGGGCGAATACGCCTGGCTGAAGGACTACAAGCCAGTGCGTCGCGTGGGCAAAAGCATCCGTCTGTATTACATCCCGTAGTTTGGAGTGC
>JALYOB010000488.1 GCA_030857085.1 Acidobacteriota bacterium
CCGTCGAAGCGCAGCCGAAGCAGTTGCGCGCGTATCCGGAAGAGCAGGGGAGACATCCCGGCTGGCGCGTGCGCCAGCGGACAGGCGAGCCGCTGCCGCGCGGTAGTTTCGTCTGGATCGGCGAGCGCGGCGCGCCGGAGCTCGCAGTGCTGCGCGCACGGCGTGCGAACGTGCTGTTCATGAACGATCGGGCGATGATCGTGCGGGTGCAACAGGCTCCCGTGCGTCAGTGACGAAACGAATCTGCGCTTCGGCGCACTACTCGTCAGGAGAATCGATGAAACAGAACCGGTGGGTCGTCCTTTTCGCAATCCTGCTGCTCCCGATGTGCAGAACGGCTTCGACGTCGAAGAAAACCGTCCCCAATCCGCGGGAGCGGCTCGTGCGCGGCAGCGCGGGCCTGATCGAACATCCGTTCGACGGCGAGCAGATCGGCGAAGGCAATTTTCTGCAGCGGCTCATCGAGCGCTACATCCGGCCGCGCGCGTATCCGAAGCATCAGATCGATCTGAATCGCCGGCGCCGCGCGTACGAAAACCTCGTCGCGTTGCGCAAGCAAACGCGCCGTCCGCATGTGTCGACGGAATGGCGCAGCGGCCGCCGCGGACCGTCGGGGCCGGGCGGACCGGGCGGCGGACCGGGTGGTGCGGGAACGCCGGGCAGCTTCGATCCGAATGGCTGCGCGTGGTATGCCGAGGGGCCGACGAACATCAATGGGCGTGTGACGAGCATCGCGATCGATCCGAAGAATCGCGATCGCATCTTCATCGCCACCGTGGGTGGCGTATGGCGATCGAGCGATCGGGGGCGGCGCTGGCAGCGCGTCACCGACGACTTCTTTGCGCCGCTTTTTTCGACCGTCGCCATCAATGCGGAAACACCTTCTGAGGTGTACGCGGGTACCGGCGATCCCAACTACTACTTTGGCTTTTCGAGGACGCGCACTGCCGGCATCTGGCGCTCGACGAGCAGCGGCGATCCCGGCACGTGGACGAAAGTCAGCAGCGCCGCTCTCGACACGGAAGTCATCTACCGGTTGATGGTCGATCCCGTCGCGCCGCACGACGTCTATGCCGCGACGAGCAGCGGTGCGTACATCGGCAGCGACAGCGGCGGCACGATGACGTGGACGCGCATCGGCAACTTCGATGCGTCGACGAACGACATCGCCGTCGACTTCGGTGCAACGCCGCACAAGGTGTATGCGTGTGCGCGCGTCACCAACGCCTCGTTCGCGGCCGGTGTGTGGAAGTGGGACGGCTCGGCGTGGACCAAGAGCGACAGCGGCGTGCCGACCGCGTCGATCGAGACGATGCGCATCGCGCTCGCGCCGTCGGATGCGAAGCGGCTCTACCTGAAAGTGTCGAAGCAGGGAGGACATCTGCAGGGCATCTACAAGAGCATCGATGGCGCCGCGACATGGTCGGATCTTCCGGCTGCATCGGCGCTCGATGACTCCGGATCGGACGCGAACAGCTTCTGGTACTCCTGGTACAACAACGTGATCGAAGTCGATCCGAGCGACGCGCAGGTGGTCTATGCCGGCGGCCTCAATTTCTTTCGCACGACGGACGGCGGCGATCACTGGGACAAAATCTCTGGCGGCGCGGACAGTCAGTACCCGCACACCATTCATGGGGATCAGCATGCGATCGCGTTCGATCCGGTGAATCCGAAGATCGTCTACTCCGGCAACGACGGCGGCATCGACCGGACGACCGACATGTCGGCTGCCACGTGGCACTGGGAAGACATCGCGCACGGGCTGACGCTCACCGAGTTTTATGACCTCACCTCGATGCGCGCCGATGCGAGCATTCGCGCGGGCGGCTCGCAGGACAACGGCACCGACGTCTCGTACGGCAATCGCACCTGGTACAACCCGGGTGGATGCGACGGCTTCGACGTGGCGTTCGACGCGCAGAACTCGTCGACGCTTTACGCGAACTGCAACGGCGGTTTGTTCGAGATCGTGAACACGATTCCGGGCACGGACGGCTTCGCGAAGAGCGCGACGTGGGTGAGTCCCGCCAAGATCACTCCGGGGGCGCCTGTGATCACCGATCCGAGTCTCGCGGGCGCTGCGCTCGCGTCGAGCGTGGCGACCAAGGATGGTGGCGACATCTGCGGCGCGCCGCAGATTCTCAGGACGACCGACGGCATCAACTGGAGCTCGCTCGTGACCACGCTGACGGGTGCGTACGTGACGTCGATGGCGATTGCGCCCAGCTCCTCGTTCCAGCGCTATTACGTCGGCCTCATCTATCTCCCGCCCGATCCCGCCAAGTGCGCGGCGGGCACGCCGTTCGACGCGGCGATCTGGCGCACGGCCGACGGCGGCAAGAGCTGGCTGAAGACCAACACGGGCCTGCCTCCGGCGAACTGGCCGATCGGCCTCGCGGTCGATCCGAAAGATGAGAAGCGGGCGTTCGTCGCGAGCAACGACGTGGTTTCGATGACCACCGACGGCGGCGAGAAGTGGGTCCAGCTCGGGAGCGCGGTCGGGGCATACATCGCGAAGATCGTGGTCGATCCGTTCGACGCGAACACGCTTTATGTCGCCACGGACGTCGGTGTGTTGAAAGCGACGATCACGACCGCGGGCGGCGCGGCGACGGCGAGCTTCGTCCCGTTCGACGAAGGGCTGCCCGACGGTCTGGACGTGAACGACATCGCCGTCAATCCGAACACGGGCATTCTCACCATCGGCAGCATGGGCCATGCGGCTTTTTCGCGCAACATCAGTCCGTCCGCGGTGTGCACCGACCGTGCGCTCCTCGTGCGCGACAACGTGTTCGATCGCGGCTTCGCGCCGTCGCCGTCCGACGTGCCGAATCCGGAGAATCCCGTTCCCGATCCGGCGCGGCCGGACTTTTACAAGCCCGACGACTCGCCGGGCGGAAAGCTGTACTGGTGGACCTCGAACGACATCCGCATCGACGTCCCTTCGGCCGATGCGGTGAAGAACCAGTTCACGTCGGTCGATCACGTCGAATTCGATTCCTGTCCGATCACCGTCGCTGATTGTCCGGCCGGCACGCTGCGCGATTCCGCTCCGCTGCGCGGCCTGCCCGCGCGCGGCTACGTGCAGGTGACGAATCGCGGATTGAAGACCATCGACAACGTGCGGGTGATCGCGCTCTGGACCGACGCCACCACCGCCGTGCCGCTGCTGCCCGATACGTTCTGGTCGAAGACGTTTCCGAAAGACGGCGGCTGCGGCGCGCTCGACGAGTCGACCGGCTGGCATTTCGTCGACACGAAGTCGCCGTGCAAAACGATTCCGCTCATCAATCCCGACATGCCGGAGGTGACGCGCTTCGACTGGAAGGTGCCCGCCGATGCGCCGCCGCATGCGTGCTTCCTCACCATCGTCGAATCGCCCGATGATCCGCTCGATGCGGCCATCCGCGCCAACAACGAACTGCGGGTGTGGGAGCTCGTGCCGAATCAGCGGCAGATCAGCCAGCGCAATCTCCATCCGATCGATCCGCCGCCGGGCAGCACGACGTCGTCGATGATGGAGACGGTGGACGTGCCGAATCCGACCGGGAGCGAAGGTGTCGAGCTTTTCTTCACGACTACCGGCGTCGAGGCGCCGATCCGGGTGATTCTGCCGTCGACGCGCGACGTGCAGGTCCAGGGACTCGACGCCACGCGCGGTGCAACGGCCGCCGAGTTGCGACTCGTGCGGCAGGCGAAGCTCGATCCGGCGGCGATCTTCACCGTTCCGGCGACGGGCGGCAGCATGCGCCTGCCGATCCGTCCCGGCGAGCGCTGGCGCATCGGCATCGTCGCATCCGCGACCGGGCGGCCGGGGCGGGTGTCGGTGGTCGCGAAACAGGGCAACACGATTCTTGGCGGCAGCACGTATCTGCTGCGTTCCGGACGGCCGTAGCGGTGTTTGTGCCGCCCCTCACCCGGCGCTTCGCGCCACCCTCTCCCCGCGACGCGGGGCGAGGGGCAACGGGGGAGGGG
>JALYOB010000489.1 GCA_030857085.1 Acidobacteriota bacterium
ACACAGTTTGTTGCATTCGCACGAGTGTCGCGGAGGCTTGGCCTGCCAGCGGGGTCCGGGGCCCGTGGCCCGGCCGCCGGAGGCCCCCCGTCAGAACAATACGACGCAGCGCGCTGTTGAAGACAGCCGATGCGTCGCCTCCTCCTCATCCTCCTCGTCGCCACCGCCGCGACGGCTGCGCCGAAACGGCGGTCGGTCGCGGTGCCGGGGGCGGACTCCTTTCTCGCCCACCCGCTCCGTTCGACCGAGCTCGTCGCGGACTCCTCGGATCTCGAGCCGCTGCGGGGGATCGTCGGCAATGCGGCTGTCGTCGGGCTGGGGGATGACACGCATGGGACGCATGAATTCTTCACGTTGAAACTGCGGCTCGCCGACTTCCTCGTGCGGGAGATGGGGTTCGACGTCTTCTCCATCGAAGGTCCCTTCCCCATCTTCGAGCGCATCAACGTGTACGCGCAGGGCGGGCCGGGCGATCCGCGGGCGTTGTTGCGAGAGGTGAATTCGCGGCTGCTGTATCTCTTCTGGGACGTCGAAGAGATGCTCGCGGTGATCGAGTGGGTGCGTGATTACAACCTCCATCGCGGCGATCGCCGGCCGATCGAGATCGTCGGCTCCGACATCTACGACGAACAAGGCGGCGTGGAAGGAGTGCTCGCGTATCTGCGCGGCGTCGATCCGGCCGCGGCAGCGGAGGCGGAGCGGGAGTATGCGTGTGTGCTCGCACGCGATCGCAGCAGCGCGTGCGGGGCCGGAGCGCAGCGCGTGCGCGAGGCGCTGCTCGCGCGGCAGGACGGCGATGGCCGCACCTACCAGGACGCGCTGCATTACGCCGAAACGGTCACGAACTCCTTCACCTCTTCCACCTTCAGCGGACGCGAACGGGCGCAGGCGGCGAATGTGCTCTGGGCGCGCGAGCATCGCGGGAGCGCGCGCAAGGTGATGCATTGGGGGCATCAGGAGCACGTGAGCAAACTGCAGTCTCCCTACACGCACGGCCTCACCATGGGAACGCTGCTCGCCGGGCAGCTCGGAGCCGAGTACGTCGCCATCGGGACGCTCACCGGCAGCGGCTCGTTTCTGCAGTGGGAGCGCGTCACACCGGGCGCGGATGTGTTCCGCATCTCCCTGCAGACCTACCCAGATCCGATCGAAGGCACGTACGAGCTCGCGTTCCGCAGGCGCGGGATCCCGGCGATGCTCGTGCCGCTGCGCGGCCGCATCGTGCCGGGGACGAAGTTCCGCACCGGCGGCACGACGTCCGGATGGACGTACGTCGAGCAGCGTTTGTGGGAAAAGCTCGATGCGGTGATTTACGTCGATCGCACTACGCCCACGCGGCCGCTGTAGTTGGGAGTGAGTGCGGTGACTGGCGTCACCGCACTCCAAAGCGGACCAGGGCGTTGGCGTAGTAGTCGCGGAGCAGCAGCTCGTCCGGATTCCACTGCCATGCGTCTTCGAGCTCGGGCATGCCGCCGCGCTCTTCGAACAGTTCGTCGCGCCACTGCTCGACAGGCACGATGAGATGCCGCAGTTCGAGCACCTGCCGCGCCGCCTTCCACACTTCTTTCGGCGTCTTCTCGCGCAGGAGCCAGGGGCGATCGCTCCATGTTTCGCGCAGGCGTCCGAGGGCGGCGAGCATCTGGTCCTGCGTCATCACCGGCTGCTCGCGAAAGGCAGTGGCGACGAGCGTCACCGGCGTCACCGGCAGAGCGTCGGAGATCTCGGTCATCACCAGCTCGGCGAGCTTCTGCAGGTCCGCTTTGCGCTCGTCGAAGGAAGCCGCGAGCACCTGCGGATGCTCGCGCACGAAGTCATCGACGGAGATCGGCGTCCCGAACGTGACGATCGCATAGCCGTAGCGTTTGAAGCGTCCGAACAGGCCGCGGAAGAAGCTCTTGAAGAGGTAATCGAACGTCGTGCGGAGCTTCTCCCCTTTCGTCCGCCGTTCCTCCCTGCCGAGGAGTTCTTCGGTGAGGTTGCGGTCCTCGAGGACGCGGTCGTAGTTGACGGCGGTGGGGATGAGATAGAGCGGCGCGGTGAAATCCGGCTCGCGCTTCGCCGTCACGAGATAGTCGAGCATCCCGAGCTTCGGCTTCTGGAACGCGCCGTCGCGGGTGAGACCGCCCTCGATGAAGATGCCCTGAGTCACGCCGTGCCTCGTGATCGTCTGCACGAACTTGGAGAGCACGGCGTGATACAGCGGCTCCCGATAGCGTCTTCTTACGAAATAGCCGCCGAACCACTTGAAGACGTGATTCAGCGGCCAGACGCGCGCCCACTCGCCGATTGCATACGAGAGGGAGATGAATTTGAAGAGCATGTGCGCGACGAGCACGTAGTCGGCGTTCGAGCGGTGATTGATGACGTAGACGACCGCCGCTCCTTTCGCCTGTTCGCTGAACTCGCGGATCGGTTTGCGCTCGACGACGACGCGATAGAGGAAGTGCATGATCGCCCGCGCAATGGGCGCGCCGACGCGGTAGTACGCGAGAAGGTTGAACTTCGGGACGATTTCCTGGAGGTATCGGCGCGCCTGCTCGCGCGCTTCTTCGATGGTGACGTGATGCTCGCGCGCATACGCCTGCACGGCCTGCACGAGCTCCCGGCTGCCGAAGACTTCGAGCTCGATCTCGGCATGCCGCCGCTTTAATTTGAATTGATCGATGCGGATTTTGCGCTCGCGCAGCAATCGCCGCGCGTGACGCTTTGCGTAGATCGCGATCGCGACCGCGAGAACGCCGATCGCAGTCACGACAATCAACAGGGTCTTCATCGGTGTGTGTTCTGAGTGTACCCGGCCGGGCAGTTCCGGGGGTGCTGGGCTGCTTGGGTACGGCGTGAGTTCGTGCGGGTGCACGGCCCCTCATCCGCCCTTCGGGCACCTTCTCCCCGCATCGCGGGGAGAAGGGCAACGAGAGGTGTTGCCCCTCGCCACGCGTGCGGGGAGAGGGTGGCGCGAAGCGCCGGGTGAGGGGCGGCACGCACCGCACGAACTCCCCACCTCATGCTCGCCGCATAGGAATCTTTTCGCGATGCCATAGGAAAGTCTTAGCAACGCGCTCCGCAACGGCTGCCTACATTGCCACCCATGAACCGACGCCAACGCACGACCGCTCTTTTCACCGTCCTCGCCGCCCTTGCCATCGTGGCGACGCTCACGGCCGCGGCCTCGAACCGCGCCGCCGCGCGCGAACAGCAGATGGCGCAATCGGCCCGCAAGGCCCGCATTTCCCGCGGCGCCTATCTCGTCAACCTCGGCGGCTGCAATGATTGCCACACGCCATGGAAGCTCGGCCCGAACGGCCCCGAGCCCGATCAGTCACGCCTTCTATCCGGGCACCCCGAGAATCTGAAGATGCCGGTTCCGCCGAAGATGCATGGTCCGTGGGTCTGGTCGGCCGCGGGGACGAACACCGCGTTCGCTGGTCCGTGGGGGATCAGTTACACCGCGAATCTGACGCCGGATCGCATGACCGGAATCGGAATCTGGAACGAGGAGACGTTCATCCGCACGATCCGCACGGGCCGTCACTGGGGCGTCTCGCGTCCGATTCTGCCGCCGATGCCGTGGCAGAGTTTCGCAAAGCTGAACGATGATGATCTGAAGGCGATCTTCGCCTATCTGCAGTCGATCCAGCCGGTCCGCAATCAGGTGCCCGATCCGGTGATCGCCGGCGCGAAGTGACTCAGAGTTTCGCGAGCTCGCTGTCGAGAAAGTCGAGGGCATTCTGCAACGCGGTCCGATGCACGTCGGACCGCGCTGCTTCGAGCTCACGCACCACTCGCGCCCGCGACATCTCGAGGCTCTCGCGCTTCGCCATCCGCTCCCGCTCCTCGGCCGTCAGTTTCTGTTTCGGCGCACCGGCATCCACTGGTTTCGTCTGCTGCGACTCAACGGACTTGCTCTCGAACCCGCGTGCCATGGGTGAATAGTAGAACGACCAGAGGCCTCCGGCGGCCGGGGCCGCGGGCCC
>JALYOB010000490.1 GCA_030857085.1 Acidobacteriota bacterium
GCTACGACCTCGAGATCGTCGAGGCCGCGAGCGGTTTCGAAGCGCTCAAGACGCTCCCGCATCACAAGTTCGATGCGATCCTCACGGACATCAACATGCCGGACATCAACGGCCTGGAACTGGTGAGTTTCCTCAAGAATCACCCGGTCTACCGCTCGATCCCGATCATGGTGATCTCGACGGAATCGACCGAGGAGGACCGCCGCCGTGCCGCCGCGTTAGGCGCCGAGGAGTACCTGGTGAAGCCGTTCCAGGCGCCCGATTTGCTCGCGAAACTACGCCGGCTGCTGAAGGTCGCCTGACGGCGACGTGGCGCGTGGCGAGTCGCGCGTTGCCAGGGCGTTGTCGCCCGGACGATGCTGCACAGCTGAACGGCCATTTGACGTGTCATTCCGCGTCGCGCAGACGACGCGGAATCCCCACGAATCGAGCCGCGGCGGAGCGGTAGGGCGTGACGCCCAAGCGACACTGCCCTGGCAACTCGCCACACGCCACTCGCCACGTCCTACATTCCTTCGTCAGCCGACGTCCCGTACGTCGCAGGCACGGGCACGTCGAGCAGGCGGAGGTAGACCGACATCTGGCCGCGGTGGTGGTACGTGTGATTCATCAGAATCGCGCGGATCAGCGAGGCGCGGGGGAGCTCACGGAGCTGCTTGCCGTCGCGGACGAACGGCACGCGCTCGCGCATCGCCTCGTCGTCGATCACCTCGATCGTCGTGCGCACTGCGGCCATGTTCTGGTCGAAGAGTTCCACCAGCGATGCCGAACCGTCGGATGCGCCGGGGAGGGCCTTCGCCAGATCGAACACACCCTCGTCGAGCACGACCTTCACGCGCAGCGGAATCATCGCCAGGTGGCGTGCAAGTGCGCCGAGGGACATCGAGCGCTCGTGCGGCTTCCAGTCGTGGTTGTCGGAGGGGACGCGCGAGAGCATCTCGCGGGTTGCCTTCATCTCCTGCTCGATTTCGCGGATCAGCAGATCTGCCATTCTCATCGTCCAGCCGCCTTTTCTCCGCGCAGCGTCATGACCGTGCTCGTCGCGTGGGCGACCAGCTTCCCGTCCGCGCGGGTGATTTCACATTCGTAATAGCTCACGCTTTTCCCGCCGTGGATCGCGCGAGCGGTTGCGGTGATCGTCTCCTTCCACACCGGGCGGAAGAAATTGATCTTGAAGTCGATGCTCGTGAACGACTCTCCCGCTTCGAGCGTCGCCCAGTGCGTCATGCCGATGGCCGCGTCGGCGATCGTGCAGAGAATGCCGCCGTGCACGGTGCCCATCGGATTCGCGTCGCGCGCGGGATCGGTGTCGAGCTCCATCACTCCGATGCCCGCTTCCGCGCGTGTCATGCGAAACGGGATCGTGGTGGCGATCGGCGGCGGCATCAGAAGCGGATGCGACGGATCGGGCTTTTTTCCTTCGGCGATGCAGTGCTGCAGAAACTCGAGATTGGTCATCTTGTTCAGTTCCGAGGGACTTCGAGGAACGCTGAGGAACTCTATAATCGAATGGCCCCGCCGCAATGAATCTCCTCGGCCGTCTCGGCATTCAGCATCCGGTCATCGGCGCTCCGATGGCGGGCGGTCGTCGACACCCGCGCTTGCGGCGGCGATCTCGAACGCGGGCGCGCTCGGCTCGATTGCAGCGGCGGCGCAGGCGGGAAGGAGTGAGTTTCTCTCACTGTGGGCAGGGGAGGGCGTGCCGCTCATCGAAGAGCTGCCTGCAGCCGAGATCGTGCGGCGGTTCGCGGGCTGAAATATCGCGTTCGCGAGGCCGTTTTGCTGAGGGATGGCCATCCGGAACTCCGTCGCAATCACGCTCGCGGTCGCGCTTCTGGTCAGTCCTGCGTGCAGCGCCGATCGCGCAAACGCAACAGCAACGAACACGACCGCGACGGCGGCGACCGCCGCGACAACCACAACGACAACGGAAACGAGGAGCGACGACGCGATGCCCGGTCCGATTCTCACCAGTGGAACGCGCGCCATCGAGCTCGCCGCGCGACCGGTGCGCGTGCCGCTCGTCGCGCGCGATCGTGAGCGCAGGGGCGTTCTGAAATCGCGCGCCCGCAGCGCATCGAGTCTGCACGTCGTCATCCGCGGCCTGCGCGCGGAAGAGCCGCCGGGCGTGCTCTATCACGCCTACCTCGATCTGCCCGAAGGCACCGAGCCGGCGAACGACGATGCGCGCCACATCGGCATCATCAACTTCTTCGCTGCCACGCCTCCCGCGCCGGACGATCCGGAGCGGGCGTCGCACACGTTCGACATCACCGAGGCGGTGCACGCGCTGGCGGCCAAAGGAATGCTTGCGGACGAGACCAGCATCACCATCCGGCCTGCGGGAACACCTGCGGCGAAGGCGTCGATCCGGCGCATCGAGATCGTCGAGCAATAGCTATTGACGCGGCGAGCGCGTCCGGCGCATATTTAAGTCCTTCCACGGAAAAAGAAAGAAGGAGGGACTCCCATGGCCCGTATCTCACGGCGTAACTTTGTCGCTGGTGCGGCGGCGATTCCGTTTGCGGTCTGGTTCGAAAAGTATGCGTGGGCGCAGACGACCTTCGTCCGCTACGACGCCCGTTCGGCCAACGGTCAGGCGATGCTCAAGACGTACGCGAACGCGGTGCGCATCATGCGCGACCCGGCGCAATACGCCGAAGGCAACCCGCGCGGCTGGACGTTCCAGTGGTACACGCACTTCGTCAAAGGCAGCACCAGCAAGGCGGCGGAAATCGCGCGCATCTACCCGGCCGCCAGCACCTGGAAGAACCTCGCGAACGAGATGTGGAACACCTGTCAGGCGCACAGCGGCCAGCCGGAAAACTACTTCCTGCCCTGGCATCGGATGTTCGTGTTTTTCTTCGAGCAGATCGTGCGGCAGGTGACCAAGACGCCCAGTTTCGCACTGCCGTACTGGAACTACTCGGTCAGTGGAACGAATCACGGCGTGCTGCCGGCCGAGTTCCGGATGCCGAACGATCCGACGTTCAAGTACCTCTACGTTTCGAAGCGCAATGCGAATGCGAACAACGGCACGGCCATCGACGCGGGTCAGCCGGATGCGCCGCTCAGTCTCGTGTCGCTGAATCAATGCACGTATGGGCCGAGCGGCGCGCAGCCGGGCTTCTGTCAGGCGCTCGACTTCGGTCTGCACGGCAACGTGCACGTCCTCACCGGGAACGGGCAGAACATGGGCTCGGTGCCCTGGGCCGCATACGACCCGATTTTCTGGATGCACCACTCCAACATCGACCGGCTGTGGGCGAGCTGGAACGCGGCCGGCCGCAAGAACCCGAACGATTCGACGTTCCTCAACAAGACGTTCGTTTTCGTCGACGGCAACGGCACGCGCGTGGTCGCGAAGATCTCGGACTTTCTCAGCATCGCGCAGCTCAACTATCGCTATGACCGGCTCGAGCCGGTCACGAACGTCTGTCCGGCAAACGTGTCCGCCGCGGCCGCCGCGCCACGCCAGCTGCTGCGTCTCTCCGCGCCGCTGCAGCTCTCGGCGGCGCCGGTGCGCACAAGACTCGCCGCCGCTCCGAGCCCGCAAGCCACCGTCCCGCTCGGCCAGCGCATTCAGAATCTCGGGGCGAACCGGCGGCTCTTCCTCGTCCTGCGCGACCTGCGCACGAACCTGCAGCCGGAGGTTCTGTATCACCTGTACCTCGAGCTGCCAGCGACCGCGAAGAGCGGCGCCATGGAGTTCTACGTCGGCAACATCAACTTCTTCGACACCGAGCATCGCCATCACGAAGCGGGTGCGTCGCAGGACAAGTTCTACAGCTTCGACATCACCGATCTGGCGAAGCGTCTGCGTGCGAGCGGCCATCTCGCCGAGTCGGCCGAGCTGACGATCGCGCCGGCTGGCAAGCCGGCAGCGACCGCGCAGCCGGTCATCGGTGAAGTGACGTTGGTCGAGCAGTAAGCCATTCGAGTGCGGCGGCGCATCGCGCCGCCGC
>JALYOB010000491.1 GCA_030857085.1 Acidobacteriota bacterium
CCCCCCACTCCATACTAGATCTCTCTTCGGCCTTCGAGGGCTTTGGCCATCGTGACCTGATCGGCGTATTCGAGATCGCCGCCGACGGGCAATCCGAACGCAAGCCGCGTCGTGCGCACGCCGATCGGCCGCAGCTGCTGCGCGATGTAAAGCGCCGTCGCCTCCCCTTCCACGTTCGGATTCGTGGCGATGATGATCTCTCGCGGACTCGTGCTCTGCACGCGCTTGATCAGCCCCGCGACGTCGATATCCTGCGGTCCGATTCCCTTGAGCGGCGAGAGTGCGCCCAACAGCACGTGATAGACGCCTTTGAAGTCGCGCGTCTGTTCGATCGTCTGAATGTTGAAGGCTTCTTCGACGACGCAGATGAGCGACGGATCGCGGCGAGCGTCGGTACAGACCGAGCACGGCTCGACATCCGTCATGTTGTTGCAGACCGAGCAGCGGAAGACTTTCGTCTTCACGTCGAGAATCGCCGTCGCGAGCGCTTCTGCTTCGCCGGCCGGCCGTTTGAGGATGTGATACGCGAGCCGCTGGGCCGACTTGCCGCCGACGCCCGGCAACTTGGTCAACTCGTTGATCAGATTCGCGAGCGGCGGGGCAGTGGTCATTTAGAAGCCGGGGATCTTCATACCGCCGGTGAGCGAACCCATCGACGACTGCATTTCCTCGTCGACTTTGCGCGCGGCTTCGTTGACCGCTGCTTTGACGAGATCCTGGAGCATTTCGACGTCGTTCGGGTCGACGGCTTCCTTGTCGATGGTGATCGAGAGCAGTTCTTTGTTGCCCGACATCTCGGCCTTCACCATGCCGCCGCCGGCGGTGCCTTCGACGCGGATGGAAGTCATCTGGCGCTGCATCTGCTCCTGCATCTGCTGCGCTTGTTTCATCAGTTGTTTGATGTTCATCGTTTCTCCTTCACGAGCTCACCGCCGAGGTGTTTGCGGAATGAGCTGAGCACGGGATCGTCGCGGAGCGGGGTGGGTTTGTCTTCGGCGCGGCGGCCGGTGGCGACTGCGGGTTCGGCGCTGCCGACGCGCGTCTCGATGGTCATTTTCTCGCCGTACAACTCGGATGCGATCTGCGCGATGGCGTCTTTCGCATCGCTGACGCTGTCGGCCTGGAACGAGTCTTCGAAAATGAAGGTGAGCTTGTTGCCGTTGCGCTCCATTTTCGCGGCGGAGAGATAGCCCCCGACGAGCGGACGCTTGGCGCGGACACGGGAGATGAGGTCGTCGGGGTGGGGTTGCGCGTTCGCGGTTGTCGGTTGTCGGTTGTCGGTTGTCGGTGGCCGTGATTCTGTTGCCTGTGGCCTGTTGCCTGTTGCCGGCTCTGCTGGCGGCGCGCTCGCCGCTCTACGCGCGGGAGCCGCGGCCGGCGCCGGTGCTGCGGTGCGCGTGTCGCCGGCGATCACTTGTTCGACGCTCTTGAGGCGCGGGAACGTGGCTGCTTTCAGCAGCGCGATTTCGACGGCGAGGCGTTGATGTTCGGCGCGATTCACGGTCTCGTCGTCGCGCAGCAGAAGATTCGCGATGCGGAGGAGGTCGGTGTACGAGAACTGTTCCGCGACGCCGCGAATGGTCGGCAGGTCTTCAGGCGAAACCGCGAGCAACGACTCGTTCGCGCCGCCTGCGAGCAGCAGCAGATTGCGGACGAAGTTCAGAAGGTCGCGGTACAGCATCTTGAAATCGCGGCCGGTATCCGCCGCTTCCTGCAGCGCATCGAGAAGGCCGGTGTGATCGCCTTCCGCGATGAGCGTGACCACGCGCGCGAAGAAGTTCGTTTCGGACAGGCCGAGGATCGTGGCGACGTCGGTGACGCTGATGGAGCGGCCGGAGAAAGCGATGATCTGATCGAGGAGCGAGAGCGAATCGCGCACGCTTCCCTCGCCGCGGCGCGCGACGATCTCGAGGGCCGCGCGCTCCGCCTGAATCCCTTCGGCGTCACACACCTTCTGCAGGCGCGCGATGAGGTCGTCGAGGGTGATCTTGCGCAGCATGAACTTCTGCACGCGCGAGAGGATCGTCTGCGGGACCTTGTGCATCTCGGTCGTCGCGAACATGAAGACGACGTGCGGCGGCGGCTCTTCGATCAGCTTGAGCAGCGCGTTCCACGAGGCGGTGGAAAGCATGTGCGCCTCGTCGATGATAAAGATGCGGTAGCGGTCGCGCGCGGGCTGGAACTGCGAGACGTCGCGGAGCTCGCGGACGTTGTCGACGCCGGTGTACGTCGCGGCGTCGATCTCGCGAACGTCCATGTCGATCCCTTCGGTGATCTCGCGGCACGTCGTGCAGGAGTTGTCCGGCTCGGTGGTCGGACCTTTGGTGCAGTTGAGTGCTTTGGCGAGGATGCGCGCGGTCGTCGTTTTGCCGACGCCGCGGACGCCGGAGAAGAGATAGGCGTGGTGGATGCGGTTCTGCTCGATCGCGTTGTGCAGCGTGCGGACGGCGGTCTCCTGACCGATCACGTCATCGAACGTCTGGGGACGGTATTTCCGCGCGAGAGCCTGATAGGACATGAGGGGGTGAAGTATAGAGGCGGGATCAAAAAAAGAGGCCCGCTGAGAAGAGCCCAGGCCGAACTGTGTCACGCAAGTTAAGCACCTTATCGCTGCTTCCTTCCGGACCTGACGAGGTTCGGTGCGCCTGCTGCACAGGACCCGGGCTCATCCCAACGGGCCGTCGATTTCACTGAATCAGGTGTGCCGTCGCGCGCTGGCGGAGAGAGTGGGATTCGAACCCACGGTACGGGTTAACGTACACACGCTTTCCAAGCGTGCGCCTTAAGCCACTCGGCCATCTCTCCGTTGCTGCGCTCGGAAATTGAAAATTAAAAATTGAAAATTGAAAAAGCTGTCGAGCAGCACCTGCTCATTTTCAATTTTCAATTTCCCAATTTTCAATTTCGCGCGCGCAGCGCGCGCTCGAATGGCGGAGAGGGAGGGATTCGAACCCTCGATACCCGTGAGGGTATAACGGTTTTCGAGACCGCCGCATTCAACCGCTCTGCCACCTCTCCGTTCGATCGCGCTGACGCAGTTTCCGGAAGAAATCCTGGAGCATTTGGCGCGAGCGCTCTTCCATGTAGCCGCCTTCCACTTGAAGGCGATGGTTGAGACGTGCGTCCTGCACCAGGTTGCCGAGGGATCCGCAGAAGCCTGCCTTGGAATCGTAGGCGGCGAAGACGAGGCGTTCGACGCGTGCGTTGACGAGCGCGCCCGCGCACATCGCACACGGTTCGAGCGTCACCACCATCGTCGTCCCCTCCAGCCGCCAGTCGCCGATCGCTCTGGCCGCCTCGGAGATCGCGTAGATCTCCGCATGACCGAGCGGATCGCCCGACTCGCGCCGATTGCGGCCGCGTCCGAGAATCCGGCCTTCCGCATCGACGATCACGGCGCCCACCGGAATCTCACCGTCGGCCGCCGCTTCCAGGGCAAGCGCAAAGGCAGACTCCATCGCTTCCGGCTGCCACTGCACCTGATTCATGCTGTCAAAGAGTACGACGGCGGGCCTGAGCCCGCCGTCTTGGAAATTCGGGTTGGTGCACCCATGAGGACTCGAACCTCAAACCTTCTGATCCGTAGTCAGATGCTCTATCCAATTGAGCTATGGGTGCGAGCACGGAGCGGAACGATCGAGCTGCATCGTTCATTCCGAACGGGCGCGCATTCTACTCACACCCCGCTTCGCGTGACAACAGCAACTTCGCGCTTGCGGGCCGCAGCAGTTGCGCTAGACTAATGCCTCGCTGCAGCAACCTTTCATGGCCTCTACGGTTGGCGAACTGCCTGCCCACCCTTCCCCAGCCAACCGTGGAGGCGTGATTTTTTCTCCCCCGCGATGAAGAAAGAAGACGTCTACGCGCGCATGATGCACACGCCGGACGATCCGGCGCGCGCCGAACTGCGAGCCGCGTTGCGTGAACTCTGGAAGCGGCTCCTTCCGCTGCAT
>JALYOB010000093.1 GCA_030857085.1 Acidobacteriota bacterium
CTTCTTTTCCGTCGGTGAAGAGCACGACCGCGCGCGAGCGGGTCCCGTTTTCGTCCCGCGCACGAAGCGCCTTCGCCCGTTCGAGCCCTTCGCGAATCGCAAGGCCGAGGTGCGTGCGATCGCCGTTGGCGGTCAGGCTGTCGATGGCGGTGTAGAGCTCATCGCGATCGAACTGCGCGTGAAGATCGCGCAAGCCCTGCGAATGCACGGAGCGATCGAACGTCAGGAGGCTGACCGAATCGCCGTTGCTCGCCTCGCGCACGAACGTGGCGAGACTCTCCTTCACCTCAGGAAAAATGTTCGCCGTTTTCCCGCCCGCGCCGCGCATCGAGGCCGAGGTGTCGACCAGAAAGATCCAGTCGACCTTGCCGCGGGACTGCGCGTGAACGAAGGGAGCCAGCACGAGAAACGCGACCGCGGCAAAGCGTCGGGACATAGGTCTCCTTTTTGGGTTTCGGGGTACTGCGGGTTCGATGGATAGACACGGGGCTCAGATTTTTGTGGCGGCGAGGCGGACGACGTCACCGTCCGCGGTGAACGTGCCGCGCGCGAGCTCGGCATCGATCACCCCGCCGACGCGAGCCGCGGTCGCGGCGCTCGTCGCCTGAATCCCGAACCGCCGCGCCGCCGCATCGATCAGCTCCGCGCGCGGCGTGGCGAACTGCGTGCGCAGCACGTGCTGCAGCGACTCCGCGATCTCGCTCTCCGCGATGAGGTCGATGCGCGCCGGAGGATCGCCGTGACGCCGGCGAACGACAATTTTCGCGTTCGGAATGCGCAGGAAATCCCCCTCGCGAACGACGACGTTGCGGCGCGACGAGAGGTCGATCGCACGCACGATCGCATCGCGAATGCGATTGCCCGCGCGCTGCAGACCCCACAGCGTGCGAATGCGGCGAACGACCTCGTCGACGTGCACCGGCCCTTCCGCGCTGACCACGTCTTCAACCGCAAGCGCGAGGTCGTCGACCGGCGCTTCGTGCAGCTCTCCGTACATCGAGATCCGAAGACGGCGGCAGGTTTCGTACGACGCGCCGTCGTCGGTCGCAACGGGAACGGTGAACGTTTCGACCGTCTCACCCGGGCCGAGCAGGCGCGCCGTGATGCGGATGCGCGCGCTGCCGCCGAGCACCGCGAGTTCGTCACTCGCCGTGTCGTCGTAGACCACCTGCTCTTCCTCGTATTCGTCCGCGGTGAATGCGGACGTGTACGCCGCGGCCTCCGCGGCTCCATTCGCCGCCGCCACCGCGCGCGGCGCATGTTTCGCGGCCTCGATTGCCGCAACGAGCCGCGCGAGCGTTTCGGCGCGGTTGCGATACCAGTCGGTCGACCAGACGCGCTGGATCGTCCAGCCAAGGTTTTCGAGCACCTGCTGCCGCAACCGGTCGCGATCGCGCGCGACTGGCGCGTCGTGATACTTCGCGCCGTCGCATTCGATGCCGAGCAGATAACGGCCGGGCTGCTCCGGATCGACGATGCCGAGGTCGAGACGGAATCCCGCGCAGCCGACCTGCTGCTTGACGTCGTGACCCTGCTCGCGCAGCGCCGCGGCCACCGCATCTTCGAACGCCGACTGCTCCTCGTCCGCGCTTTGCGGCTCGATCATCAGTCGCCGCGTTGCCGCGAATTCGAGAAACGATTTGAGTGCGAACACGCCCTTCGAGGTCGTGCTGTCGACGGTCAGATCGCCGCCGCGGAAGTTCGAGTAAACGACGCACTTTTCGCGTGCGCGCGAGATCAGCACGTTGAGTCGCCGCTCGCCGCCTTCGCGATTGAGCGGGCCGAAGTTCATCGAAAGCTTCCCGGCTGCGTCGCGGCCGTAGCCGAGGGAGATGAGGATAGCGTCGCGCTCATCGCCCTGGATCGTTTCGAGGTTCTTCACGAAGAACGGCTCGCGGCGATCGCTCTTGAAGAACGGCTCCATCTCCGGATTGCGGCGGAGCTGCAGTTCCATCTCTTCGAGGATCGCCTGCTGCTGTTTGATGTTGAACGTGCCGACGCCGAGGCTCTTGTCCGGATAGCGGCGAAAATGCTCGATCGCCGCAGCGGCCACGGTCTGCGCTTCGCCGCGATTCACCGCGGTGCGGCCGCGGTCGTAGGTTCCATGCGGCACGTGCACGAAGTGCAGTCCGAGCTCGTCGGACCGGTCGACCGGCGATGGATAGACGCGCAGCTTGTTGTCGTAGAAGAACTGATTCGAGATCGCGATCAGCGACTCGTGCCGGCTGCGGTAGTGCCAGTTGAGCGTCTTGGTGGGATAGCTGCGCGCGCACTGATGCAGGATGCTTTCGACGTCTTTGAGCGCCGCGCTCTCTTCCTCTTCGCTCGCCCCGTCGTCGCCGGAGAGGTGATCGAAAAAGCTCGTCGGCGGAAGCTGCTGCGTGTCTCCCATGACCACGAGCTGCCCACCGCGGAGCAGCGCGCCGACCGCATCCTCGGGGCGCACCTGACTCGCTTCATCGAAGACGATGAGGTCGAAGCGTGCGTTGCGCGGATCGAGAAACTGCGCGATCGACAAGGGGCTCATGAGGAAGCACGGCTTGATGCGCTGGATGAGGCCACTCGCCTTCGCGAGCAGCTTGCGGATCGGCATATGCCCGCGCTGCCGGTTCATCTCGCCGAGGAGAATGCCGGCCTCGGACGTGCGCGACGCGCCGCCGCTGAGCTGCGGCCGCGCGCGATGCAGCCGCTGCGACAGCCGCGCGCGATTGAGCGGGACGAGACTCGAATCGAGCTCGCGAAAGCGCGCGATCTTCCGCTCGTGAATCTCACCCGTGAACTGCCCGAGCGAGGCACGTTCGCCGAAGGCCACGCGCAGCAGCGACTCCGCGAGCGTGAGACGAAAGAAGGGAATGAACTGCTCGACCGGGATCGCACCCGCGGCGAGGAGCGATTCGAGCGGTGCCGCGACGGTGGCCCGCACGGCATTGCGCGCGGCGCTGTACTGCGCCCAGCGAAAGAGAGCGGAGAGGTCGTGCTGCCAGCGTTCGAGCACGACGTCGATCGCGTCGAAGGAGCACTCCGCGAGCGGCGCCTCGAACGCGGACTGCTCGCTGACGCGCACCGCGTCCGCGGCAGCGCGAACCGCTTCCAGCATCGCGCTTGACGCGTGGCGCACGCGCGCGATCGCGTCGGCAATCGACGCGGGATCGATGCGTTTGTTCGCGAGGTCGATCGCTTTCTGCGTGAGCGCTTCCGCAAGGAGCTCGCGCCGGAACGCGACCAGCCACTCCGCGAACGAGCGCAATGCGGCGCAATCACTGCGGTCCGCTTTCCACCGCCCGCCGAAGAGCGCTGCACCGCGAGCATGCGCGCGCAACGCGTCACGCGTGGCCTGCAATTCGACCAGACGCGTGAGATCCGCACACATCTGCGGCGGCTTCGGCGTCTCGGTGACGTAGAGCGATGCGAGCTCCCGCCGCAGCGTGCGATAGCGGCCATTGAAGAAGCGGAAGAGACGCGTCGACAGCGTCGAGAACTCGCTCGCCTCTGGCGCGTGATTTCCTTCCAGCGCTTCGTCGCGAAACGTGCGCGCGACCTCCGCACGCTCCGTCTGAAACGCTTCGACGCGGCGCACCAGTTCGTCCGCCTGCGCATTCGGCGCGTTCCATTCGCCGCTCAGCAGCAACGCAGCCTCGGTCGGCGCATCGGCGCGCGCGAGCAGCTCGGCCGCACGCGCGGCGTTGTCGATTTCGGCGGCGCGTCCCGGTTGCCGCACTCCCGCCGCATTGGCCAGTGCAGCACAAGCTTCGCGTACTTCGCGAACGGCATCGCGTCCGCGGGCCAATGCCGCGCGGATCTCTTCTTCCTCATGCGGCAGCATCGCCGCGCGTGTGCTCGCACGCCAGGGATGCGATGCCGCCGGCTGCACCAGCGGGATGACATATTCGAGCTCGAGCAACGCCTTCTCGGCGGCGATGACGTCAGCGTCCGTGACAGCCGCAGCGTTCGCGATGCGCGGCACGTCCGGCGGGATCTCGCCGAGCTGCGCGAGCACCGCCTGCCGCATCGCGAACAACTGATACGGCGTTCGTGCATACGCGCCGATCGGCGTTCCGAGCTCGAACGCGTAGCGATTCAGCTCCCGTTTGAGCAGTTCGTGTTCGTCGAGCAGTTGCTCGCCCGGCGAGCCGGCGGCCTTCGAGCCGAGGGAACGCTGTAGTTCGAGCAATACCGCCTTCTTGTTCGCCTTGCGGCTGTGCAACTCGAGACAGAACGGCCCGAGGCCGGCCTCGTCGAGGCGCGACTTCACGACCTCGAGCGCGGCCATCTTCTCGCTGACGAACAGCACCGTCTTGCCCGCCGACAACGTCTCGGCGATGAGGTTCGTGATCGTCTGCGACTTGCCCGTGCCGGGAGGTCCCTGCACGACGAGATTGCGCCCCGCTTTCGCGTCCTCGATGACGGCGATCTGCGACGGATCGGCATCCATGACGTGCCAGAGGTCGCGCGCGGTCAGCAATTCGTCGATCCGCTTCTCGTCGAAGCCGCGGTCCTTCGGCTCCCCTGTCGGGTCGAAGAGTGTCCGCAACAGCGGATGATCGTGCGGCTTCCGGTCGGCGGGCCACGTCGCCGGATCGAGGTCCTTGAACATCACGAACTTCGTGAAGCTGAAGAAGTCGAGCGTCAGCTCCGACAGCACGCGCCAGCGCGGCTTCTTCTTAATCGCCTCGGCAACCTGCTGCAGCCATGCGTCGATGCCGCTCTTCTCTTCCGGCGCTTCGAACGGAGGCAACGCCACGCCGTAGTCGACGAGCTTTGCCTGCAGGGAGATGTTCGCGAAGACGTCCTCGCCGGTCCATTTCACCTTCGAGAATTCGCCGGCGCGGACGCGTTCGAGCTCCGCGGGCACGAGGATCAGCGGCGCGCGGCGCGGCTGATCGGACTCTTCGCTCTCGAACCATTCGAGAAAGCCGAGGGCGAGATGGGCAACGGTGTAGCCCTGCTCTTCGACCGCGCTGCGTCCCTCGTGATAGACGCGGAAGAGCTTCTTCGCGAGCGACTCGTCGTCGTACGGCGTCTGCAGAAAACGATCGGTGTGTTTCGCCTCGAGCTCTCCGGCCGCGCGCGCAAACCAGGTCTCGTACTGACGCTGCACGCTGTCCTCTTCGCCCGCGATGGCAAGCGCCGCGGCCTCGCTCTTTTTGCGCGCGCCGGTGCCGCGAAACTCGAGCGTCTTTTCGCGCAACACCAGCGCGTCATAGATCTCGGACGGCAACTCCCCCGTCACGCGAATGCTGCGCAACTGGCTCGGCCTGTAGTTCAGCAGCCGGTTGCGCAGCGTGAGATCGAGCAGTTTCTGGCGTGCGCCTTCGAGCTCGCGGGCAATGGGCGTCATCACGCGTGCGCCTCCGGCCCGCGCGGCTTCGTCGGCTCGACCCACGCGTCATCGTCATCGTCGAGGTCCGGCGTCGCCGGCGAGAGTTTGAGCAGCAGCTTCGCGTCCGATTCGGGCAGCTCCTGCACATCGCGCAGCTTGCGCGTCACCGCACGCGTGCGCACCCCGAGCTGGTCCATCTGATTGCGTGCGTTTTCGAGGTGTCGGTTCGTCTTCTTGATGACTTCCTCGAACCTGCCGAACTCCGTCTTCACCGCTTCGAGCAGGCGCCACACTTCGCTCGAGCGCTTCTCGATTGCGAGCGTGCGGAAGCCCATCTGCAGACTGCTCAGAATCGCGGTGAGCGTCGTTGGTCCCGCAATCAGCACCCCCTGCGTGCGCTGAATCTCCTCGGCCAGTCCGGGCCGCCGCAGCACTTCTGCGTAGAGGCCTTCCGTCGGCAGAAACATGATCGCGAAGTCGGTGGTGACCGGCGGGTTGACGTACTTGTCGCGGATCGTTTTGGCGGAGTTGCGCACCGACATCTCGAGCCGCCGCGCGGCCGCGTCGACCGCTTCAGCGTCACCGCACTCCTGCGCCTCGATGAGGTGCTGGTAGTCCTCGAGCGGGAACTTCGCGTCGAGCGGCAGCAGCAGCGGGACGTCGCCTTTGCCGGGAAACTTCACCGCGAACTCGACGGCCTCGCGGGTCGTCTCTTTCGTGGTCACGTTCCGCTCGAACTGCTCGGGCGAGAGCATCTGTTCGAGGAGCGCCTCGAGTTGCACCTCCCCCCAGACGCCGCGGCTCTTCACGTTCGCGAGAACCTTCTTGAGATCGCCCACACCCGTCGCGAGCGATTGCATCTCGCCGAGCCCGCGATGCACTTCTTCGAGCCGCTGCGTGACGAGCGCGAACGACTCGCCGAGGCGCTGCGACAGTGTGCCCTGCAGCTTCTCGTCGACGGTGGCGCGCATCTCCTGCAGCTCGCGCGCATTGCTCGCGGCGATCTCCTTCAGCCGCTCGTCGACCGAGCGGCGAACGTCGCCGATGCGCTGCTCGTTGGAGGCAGTGAGCTTCTCGACCTGCGCCCGGATGGCTTCGAGATCCTGACGCTGCGTCGTGCCATGCGCAGTGACGGCGAGGGTCACGGTCTCATTGAGCGCATCGAGCCGCCGCGCGAGCTCCTGCCGATGCGCATCGGCCGATTGCTGCAATGACGTGCCGAGCGTCGCCACGAGCCCCGTCACCTCCTGCCGCAGCGCGATCGCCGCGCCGCGCGCTTCCTCGCGCGAACGCACCGCCTCGTCCGCGATCACACGCCGCACCGCACCATCGTCCCTCGCCTGCGCCGGACGCACGACGAGCCATACCAGAAGAAACAGCGAGACCACAGCCGCCGCCGCGGTTACGACCGAAAGCCCATCCATGCGAGAGAACCCTCCGTGGAGGGAAAGACACGATTGCGTGTCGGTTGTGGGGGATGGGCGAACGACAAAGCGTTGCTGGCGTTCGGCGGCAGCGCCTGCCCACCGCCGTCCCTGACGCCCTTCCCTCCTTCTCCCCCGCCGTTGTTGGTACCATCCTGCCCTTCCACTCATGACTGATTTCGCGATCACGCAGCTTCTCGTGCGCTGGAGCCGAGGGGAGAAGGGCGCGCTGGACGATCTCTTTCCGGCGATCGAGCGGCCGCTGTTCGAGCTCGCGCAGGCGTACCTGCGGCGCGAGCGGGTCGGGCATACGCTCGAGGCTTCGGCGCTGGTCAATGAGCTGTATCTGAAACTCGTCGATCAGAAGAAAGTCGACTGGCAGGATCGCGCGCATTTCTTCGGCGTGTCCGCGCAGATCATGCGGCGGATCCTCGTCGATCACGCGCGGCGGAAAGACGCGCGGAAGCGCGGCAATGGCGTCACGCACGTGACGCTGGCCGACTTTGCCGCGCATGCACACGACGACAACCGCGTCGACGTTCTCGCGCTCGACTTTGCGCTCGAAAAGCTCGCGGCCATCTATCCGCAGCAGGCGCGCATCGTCGAGCTGCGCTTCTTCGCGGGTCTCAACATTCCGGAGACGGCCGCGGCCCTCGGCGTTTCGATGTCGACGGTGAACCGCGACTGGCTGATGGCCAAGGCATGGCTGCGGCGCGAACTGTCCGATCGTGGAGCGCGCAGCGCATGAGCAGCGGCTCGCGCGACTTGACGCAGCTCGATCATCGCGACGCCGCACGCGTGCGCCAGCTCTTTCACGAGGTGTGTGAACTGCCCGCCGACGAGCGCGCGGCGTACCTCGATCGCGCATGCATCAGCGCACCGCACGTTCGCGCCGAGGTGGAGTCGCTGCTGCGGTCGATGGATGAGGCGGGCGACTTCATCGAGCCGCGCTCGCGCGATTCCCATCGCACGTTTCGCCAGGGCGATCGCATCGCCGGCCGCTATCGCGTCGCCGGACTCCTCGGCGAAGGCGGCATGGGCGAAGTCTACGAAGCGCACGACGAGGAGCTCGACGAATCCGTCGCGTTGAAGATCATCCGCCCCGAGTACGCGCGCAATCCGCGCATCCTCCAGCGCTTCAAACGGGAGATCCAGCTCGCGCGGCGCATCACCCATCCGAACGTCTGCCGCATCTTCGACGTGTCGCATCACCTCACCTCCGGCGCGTCGAACGACGATCAGGGGCGCATCGCATTCGTCTCGATGGAACTGCTGCGCGGCGAGACTCTCTCCGAGCATCTGCGTCGCAGCGGACGGCTCACTCCCGCGCAGGCGCTGCCGATCATCGAGCAGATGGTGGCGGGCCTCGGCGCCGCGCATGCGAGCGGCGTCGTGCATCGCGACTTCAAGAGCGCGAACGTGATGATCGCCGGCGCGAGCGCGACGCCGCGCGTCGTCGTGACGGACTTCGGACTGGCGTTCGACATCGCGCAGGAAGGCGACGTGCGCTCGTCGCTCACCGAGCCGGGCGTGGTGATGGGAACGCCCGACTACATGGCGCCCGAGCAGGTCGAAGGGCTCGCCGTCACACCGGCCACCGACGTCTACGCGCTCGGCATCGTGATGTTCGAGATGCTCACCGGCAAACTGCCGTTCACCGGCGTCACGCCGATGGCTGTCGCGCTCAGTCGTCTGCGCGAGCGTCCGCCGTCGCCGCGACAATCGGTACCGAATCTCGATCCGCGCTGGGAGGCGGTCGTGCTGCGCTGCCTCGAGCGCGATCCGTCCGCGCGCTTCCAGGATGTGCACGACGTCGTGCGCGCCCTCGGCGGCGTGCCCGTCAAAGCAGTACGGCGCAACTCGAATCGCACCGGTACCGCGATCGTGATGATCGTCGCGGGTCTTTGTGTCGCCGGCGCGATCATCGCGACGCGTGTCATGAACGACGACGCATCGTCGAGCACGCAGCCGGCGAAGAGCGTTCGCGCGACGGTCGCACAGCCGGTCGTCACCCGCCCCTCGTTCGCGGTGCTCGGCTTCCACAATCTCTCCGGCGACGCGCACAGCGAATGGATCGGCAACGCATTCGCCGAGATGCTCACGACGGAGTTGTCTGCGGGCGAAGCATTGCGCGCCGTCCCCGGCGAACGCGTCGAGCAGGTCAAAGCAGACCTCGGCCTCACCAGCGGCTCGCCCATTCCAGCGAATCGTCTGTCGCTCGTGCGCTCCAGTCTCGCCTCCGACCTCCTCGTTTCCGGCGCGTTTCTCGCGTTGCCCGCGCCGAACGGAAATCGCATCCGCCTCGACGTGCGCGTGCAGGACGCGCGCAGCGGTGAGTTGCGAACGACGCTGTCGGAATCGGGCGTCGAGAGCGACATGATCGAGCTCGCAAACCGGGTCGGCGGCCGCCTGCGCGTCACCCTCGGATCGAATGCGTCCGGCGCGCAACTGGCCGGACTGCGCGCCGCCGTTCCGACCGACGAACGGGTCGCGCGCGAGTATGCGGAAGGAATGGCGCGGCTGCGTCAGTTTGATCCGCGTGCGGCGCGGCCGTTCTTCGAGCGCGCGATTGCGATCGATCCGAAGTACCCGCTCGCCCACTCCGCGCTCGCGCAAACGCTCTGGACCCTCGGCTATGAAAACGACGCGCGCACCGCGGCCCGTCGCGCGCTCGATCTGGCGACGAGTCTCGAACGCGAAAAGCGTCTCGACATCGAGGGACGCTTCTACGAGTACACGAAGGATTGGGAGCGCGCGACGAACATCATGCGCTCGCTGCACACCTTCTTCCCCGACGACGTCGACTACGGTTTGCGGCTCGCGGTCGTCCAGAGCAATGCCGGTAAGGGCGATGACGCGCTCAAAACGCTCGCGGAATTGCGCAAGCTCCCCTCGCCGCTCGGCGACGATCCGCGCATCGATCTCGTCGAAGCCGACACCGCGAACAGTCTGCCCGACTATCCGCGCGAGCTCGCCGCGGCAGAACGCGCACGCGTTCGCGGCGAGGCACTCGGCGCGCGGCTGATCGTCGCGCGCGCGCACATGAACCGCGGCTTCGCGCTGCGCCAGACTGCAAAGAGCGCCGATGCGCTCGCGGCCATTCGTCAGGCGCGGGAGATCTTTCGTGCTGCCGGCGACGACGCGGCGACCGCACGCGCGGCGACGAACGCGGCGCTGATCCTCGCCGATATGGGCGAGCTCAAAGAGGCAGAGCGCGAGTACGCGACCGCACTCGAGATCCAGCGCACGCTCGGCAACCAGAATGCGCGTTCGCTCACCCTCGTCAACGTCGCCAACCTGCATGCGGTGAAGGGCGATCTGACGCGCGCGATCGCGACGGTGCGTGAAGCGTTGGCGCTCGCTCGCGAGGCGAAAAACGGACGCCTGGTCGCCGCGGCCACGGTGGCGCTGGGCACGTATCAGCAGCTGGCGGGCGACATGGACGGCGCGCAGCGTTCGTACGAAGAAACGATTCCCCTCGCCGATGCCGCCTCGGCTCGCGGACCGAAACTCGATGCACTGACGAACCTCGCCGAGGTGCATCGCTTGCGGGGAAATCTGCCGGCGGCGCGGGCGCGGACCGATCAGGCGCTTGCGCTCGCGCGCGAACTGAAGGTGCCGCGGCTCGCTGCGTACATCCTCGCGGGCGCCGCGCAGATCTCATTGCTCGAAGGAAAGCTCGACCTGGCGAAGCGTGATCAGGAAGCCGCCGTGGCGATGTACGACAAGCTGGGGCAGAAGAACAGCGTCGCCGAGCAGCGTCTTGGCCTCGCAGCGATCGAGCTCGCGCGCAACGACCTCGCCGCCGCCGATCGTGCGGCGTCGGCGGCCGCGGCGCAGTTCGAAAGCAGCGGCATGCGCGACTTCGCGGCGCTCGCGCATCTGCTGCATGCCCGTGCCCTGCTGCAGAGCGGCAAGGCGGACGACGCGCAGCGCGAAATCGACGGCTCCGCGGCTTCGGCGTCGAAGAGCAGTAATCCGGAAGTGCAGATCGCGCACGACGTCGCCCGCGCGCGGCTCCTGCTGTCACGCAGCAACGCAAGCAATGCGGCCGAGGCGCGGAAGCTTGCGTTGCGCGCTGCGCAGAAGGCGCGGAAGGCCATGCTCGCGCCGGCGGAGTTCGAAGCCCGCATTGCCGCGGCAGAGAGTACGGTCCTCATC
>JALYOB010000492.1 GCA_030857085.1 Acidobacteriota bacterium
GCGCTCTTCTGACGCTGACCGGCGCCGAGCCGCCGACCGCCGGTGAGCCGACCGCCGTCTCGATGGCTCGCTTCATCCTGCGCGGCAAAGGCACCGCGGTGCAGCAGGCGATCGCGCAGCATCCGACCTTCATCGCTCTCTGGATCGGCGGCAACGACTATCTGAGCGTCGCATTCAGCGGCAATCCTGCCACGCTGACTCCGGCCGCGGACTTCCGCACCCGTTATGAAGCGCTCCTCGACGCGCTCATCGCCGGTGCGCCGAACGCCGGAATGGTGGTCGGCAATCTGCCGGCGATCGTCCCGCCGTACCTCGCACTCGTGCCGCCGTATCTCGTCGACCCGTCCAACGGCCAGCCGGTGCTCGTCGGCGGCAACCGTGTTTACTACATGGTCGACGCAGGCAATGGTCAGCAGGTGCCGGTCGCCGCGACCACGCTCATCCCGCTGCAGACGCGCGACAAGATTGCGCAGGGCTACGGCCTGCCGGCGTTCCTCAAGAACGTCCCGCCGTTCAGCCTCCTGCCGCACGTCGGCGAGCCGCTGACGCAGAACGACGTTCTGACCGCAGAAGAAGTGCAAGCCGTGTTCACGCGCGTTGGCGAGTACAACGCGATCATCAACACCGCCGCGGCCGCGCGCAACATTCCGGTCGCCGACGTCGCGGGTCTCTTCAACCGCGTCTACG
The DNA here is from genome assembly GCA_030857085.1 of Acidobacteriota bacterium. GTDB lineage: Bacteria > Acidobacteriota > Thermoanaerobaculia > Gp7-AA8 > Gp7-AA8 > QHVT01. Next base: position 688 of record JALYOB010000492.1, read on the forward strand.
CCCCGGGCGGCCTGAACCTCGGACCGATCACCATCACCCCGGCCCCAGTGACCGGCGGCTTCTTCAGCTTCGACTTCTTCCACCTCACCGACCTCGGATACCTCCTCATGGGCAACGAGTACATCCGCGCGATCAACGCCGCCTACGGCACGGAGATCCCGATGGCCTCGATCACCCAGCTGTTCGAGAACAATGGCGCCTTCTTCGGCGACGACGGCCCCGGCCCGATGCCGTTGACCTTCGTCGGCGCGAATGCCGGCATCACCAGCGACGCCATGAAGCAGATCCAGTCGTTCTGGGCCCAGCCGAAGACGAGCCAGACGAGCCGCTGGCGCTCGGTCAGCCACTAACACTCTCAACTCACAGCAGTGCAGAAAAAGGCGGCCGAAAGGCCGCCTTTTTCATTTGGATTCGCGGCGCGCGGTAGCGCTTGCTTTCCATATTTCCTTCCTGCGGCACAACCGTTGCTCTGGCTACGCCTTCCAGCGAAAGGAAATCAATGACGCGAAACCTCACAGTGCCCCTCCTCGCACTCCTCGTGACTCTAATTTCCGCTTGTGCCGCCACTGCCGGTCCGGCGACCAAACCGCGCCTTGTGGAAGTTCAGGGGCACGAAGTCGAGCCGCCCTCGCTCGACGTGATGTGGGAGGGGGCGGTTGCCGTCGTCAGAGGTCGTGTGATTCGCACACAACCTCAGCTGAGCAAGACCTCCTCGAGTCAGTCAGTCGTCACGGAGATCCGGATGCACGTCGACGAAGTGCTGAAGGGGCAGCTCACCGGAGGTGAGATCACCATCCATCAACTTGCCGGTCAGGTGACACAAGACGGCGTAACGGTTCGTCAGGTTGGCGTCGAACCACTGGCGCCGGGCAGCGAGTACGTCGTGTTTCTCGGCTGGAATCGCTATCTCTCGCGGTGGATGGTGCGCGGCAGTAGCGGCGTCTTCGAATTGCACCAAAGCGGCGTCCGCCCTTTCGGCAAAGCAAAGTTCATTGAACGGCTGCGAAACCAGTCCGTGCCGCTGTTCATCGACGACTTGCGCCGCATCGCGCGCGCCCATGGGCGGCAACAATGACGCGCCGTCTGTTGTGGATCATCATTCTTCTGGCCGCATTTCTCCAGACGTTCTCGGCTGACGCGCAATGCAGCACATGCACCCCGACACAGAAAACCGGCTGGACCTTGAACACCTTTGGTGTCCGGTACGGCACGACCGGCTTCAGCGCAGCGGACAAGCAGGCCATTGAAGCGGGCATGGGGTTTTGGAACAGTGCGTATCCGGGCCTGTTTACTGTGACGACGTCCTCGACGGCGGAAGTACTCCTCGAAATCGACTTCGGTTTGAGCGGTACGACCACGGTCGCTGAGCGCGGCCTCACGTCCGCCAATACCGGCGGCGTGATCCGCTTCAATCCCGACTACCTCGGGACCGCGAGTGCATCCGACTTCCTGCGTCAGGTCGCCGCGCACGAATTCGGCCACGCGCAGGGATTCAATGATCTCAGCGGATGCGATGGACAAAGCATCATGAACGGCAACATTTCGGAGAGTGGAACCTTCATGTCGTCCCTCTCTTCGTGCGACACGACAGCAGTCTCCAATGCGCCCGCACCAGGATCAGGAGGCGGCGGCGGTGGCGGTGGCGGCGACCCGGATAACGAGTGCCCTCCGCAAGGTTGTTCGCCGCTCGTCCTCGATCTGAACGGCGACGGCATTCACACGACGACGGTTCAGTGGCCGGTGCTGTTCGATATCAATGGTGACGGTCGAGCGGAGTGGATTGCGTGGACGAATCCTGCGACCGAGGAGGCCTTCCTCTGGCTCGATCACAACGGCAATGGGACGGTGGATGGAGGTCGCGAGCTCTTCGGCATCGGAACCGGGCTGCCGGACGGTCGCAGAGCGGTCGATGGAGTCGATGCGCTGCGCAGTTTCGATCTGCCGGCGAACGGCGGCAATGCGGATGGCGTCATCTCGCATGAGGATCGACTGTGGGCACGCCTGCGCCTTTGGATCGACTCGAATCACGACGGCCTTTCTCAGGCGAAAGAGACAGGACCGATTCACGAGTACGGCGTCACCGTGCTGTCTCTCACCTTCGCAACCGACGCTGTGCCCGACAGCAGTGGCAACGTGCATCTCTACCGAGGAACGTATCTCCGCAGGATCGTTGGCGGCGGACCGGCGCACGAAGGCACGGCCGTCTTGGACGACGTTTTCTTCCGGGAGCTCCAGCACTGACCAGAATTCACCCAACGAAAAAAGGCGGCCGAAAGGCCGCCTTTTTGTTTCGCGTTTAACGCTCGCTACGTACCGGCCGGACGGCCGCGCGGCGAGGGACGGGAGATGTCGATCATCGCCATCCGCTCTTTCTCGTCGTACCAGCAGTGGAAGCGTTTGATGCCGGGGACTTCGATGTCGTAGAAGCGGAAGAAGCTGGGGACGTGGAGGGAGGTCGACTTTTCCGACTGGCGGATCTTCGCCGCGCCCTCTTCCTTTTTGTCGAGCGGCTTGATGCCGATGACCTTGCGTTTCTTGTCGTAGTAGAGGTTTGCGCTGGTCTTGCCGCGGAGGCGAAGCATGTTCGCCACGGGCGATGGAAGGCGGATCAATCGCGACTGCACGATCGTAGCCGAAGCAGGAAAGCGTTCGAATTCAGGCTGCGGCTCCCACTTCTCAAAGGCCATAAACCGACTCCTCACCCATCACAGACCCTGGCTTACAGGACACGATCATAAAAATCGGCAGGATTTTGTCAACAATTAATCGCACGGGTTTCGCGACGGTAAACGGCGCCCGACCTGCGCGAAATTCTGTAATAACGAAAATCGTCGCCCAAAAAGAGGCGGACGGACGCAACGCAAAATGCGTGCAGAATTGCGGTAAGTGATTGATTCTGCTGAGCCGCGACCGGCAGCGTCCGCCAGCACGGCGGGAGGGTGGTGTCGCGCGTCCACCAGGACGCGCAACACGCAATCCGCACCTCACGCGAAATACCCTCGATCCTCACGGTGATGGACGGGGGCGACCCGACGGTTTTTTCATGCGAGTCGGTCATCGCATCGCATTTTTGTGCGCCGAGGGGTGTGCGTCGCGACGGCGCACGTTCAGCCTCCGGACTCGCGTCGATCGCCCGGGCGGCCCTGGCGGCAGCCCTTCCTTCCTGACCTTGGGGACGATGACGGTGAAGCGACGTACCGCGCGTCGATGAAGCAAGCCTTCGCGATCAGGATGCCCGGCATCGTCCGTTTCATGAGCGAAGTC
>JALYOB010000493.1 GCA_030857085.1 Acidobacteriota bacterium
ATCGAGTACAGCGTGAGTCCAGCCTGTGGCAACCAGCGCTGCCGGCCCGTGGCCGGCCCGCCGGAGGCGCTCCCGTCGTTCTCTGTTGCCTCGGAGCGCAACCGCCCATGTCGGCACGCGCCGCAGACGGCTCGTCTCCGCTTCGCGCTAGACTCGCGCGCGAATGCGGCGATCTTCGCTCTTCGTCCTTTTCCTCACCGTCTTCATCGACCTCATCGGGTTCGGGATGGTCATTCCGTTCCTCTCGTACTACGCGCGGGAGTACGGGGCGAGCGGCATTGCGGTCGGCGCGGTCGTCGGCATTTACAGCATCATGCAGTTCTTCTTCGCGCCGGTGTGGGGGAGACTGTCCGATCGCATCGGACGGCGGCCGGTGCTGCTCATCAGCCTTGCGGCGAGCACCAGCGGATACCTGCTGTTCGCGTTTTCGAGGAGCCTCGCAGTTCTGTTTGCGTCGCGCATCATTGCCGGTGCGGGTGGCGCGAACATCGGGACTGCGCAGGCATACATTGCCGACAGCACTACGTCTGAGAATCGCGCGAAAGGCATGGGACTCATTGGCGCCGCATTCGGCATGGGCTTCATTCTCGGACCGCCGATGAGCGGCATTCTTTCCGCGATCGGCAAACATCACGGCATGCCCGGCAACCTCCTGCCGGGACTCGTTGCTGCGGGGTTGTCGTTCACCGCCTTTCTCGTCGCATTGAGCGTGCTGCCCGAATCGAAGCCCGCCAACCTTGCGCCGCGATCGGCCGTGCCGCCGCAATTCGACCGGCGCATCTGGCGCGAGATCTTCGCGAGCGGCACGCTCGCCTCGCTGATGACCGCGCTCTTTCTGACATTGCTGGCCGTGGCGGGGATGGAAGTCAGCGTCACCATCCATGGGCGCGATCGCTTCAACTTTCAGCAGCTCGACATGGCCTGGTTCTTCCTCTTCATGGGTCTCATCGTCGCGAGCATCCAGGGCGGCCTCATTGGACGCGTGGTGAAGGCGATGGGGGAGAAGCGGGTGATCGTCGTCGGCGCCAGTTCGTTCGCATTGGGATTCGCGCTCGTGCCGTCCATCTGGCGCGTGCCTCTCTTGTATGCGGTCGCGTTCTTCATCGCCATCGGACAGGGACTCTGCTATCCCTCCCTCACCTCGCTCATCTCCAAAGTCGCGCCGGAAAGTGAGCGCGGCAGCATCCTCGGATTGGCGACCTCGGTCGGCTCGCTCGCCCGTTTTCTCGGCCCGATCGTCTCCGGATTTCTGTACGACCGCGCGCGCGCCGCGGGTGCGTTTTACGGCGGCGCGGTGGTGATGCTCATCGCGCTCGCGGTGGCGGCGATGATGACCGTCGACGCGTGACGCGCTGATATCCTTCCGCGCATGGCAATTCTCAAAGTCTCGCGGCTCGGACATCCCGTGCTGCGCCAGAAGGCATCCGATGTCGAGATCAAAGACATCAAGGCAGGGAAGTTCAAGCAGCTCATCGAAGACATGGTCGAGACGATGCACGCATACGAAGGTGTCGGCCTCGCCGGTCCGCAGGTGCATCTGCCGCTGCGCGTGTTCGTGTTCGAAGTGCAGGAGCGCGTCGCCAAACGGCGCGGCGTGAAGCAGGTCGGCGTCGGCGCGATTTTCAACGCGACGTACGAGCCGGTCGGCACCGATCGCATCACCGACTGGGAAGGTTGCCTCAGCGTCCCCTTCCTCGGCGGCGAGACGCCGCGCTACAAACGCGTGCGTCTGCGCGGCGTCGATCATGACGGCGATCCGGTGGACATCGAAGCCGACGACTTCACCGCGCGCATCTTCCAGCACGAGATCGATCACACCGACGGCCACGTCTATCTCGACCGCATGCCCGATCTCAAAACGCTCGGCTACACCATCGTGCTGTAGCGCGACGCGCTTACAATTCCGCCCATGCGTTCGAAGATCGCCATCACCGCTCTTCTCACCGCCGCCCTGACGCTCGGTCCTGCTGCCAATGCGGCCGACGACGCCGCCGCCATCGTCCGCTACCGTCAAACCATCATGAAGCTCCTCGGCTCGCATATGCGTGCATTGGGAGCGATCGCGAAGCACGACGTCTCGTACACCAAGCATGTGGCCGCGCATGCGGAAGGCGTTCGCGCGATGGCGCAGCTTCTTCCCGAGTTGTGGCCGGCGAACACGACCCCGAAAGAGATCCGCAGCGGCAGCAAGGCTGAGATCTGGACGAAAAAGGCCGCGTTCAATCAGGACGCGAAAGACATGGCCACCGCTGCCGCGAAGCTCGCGCAGCTGGCGAAAGGGAAGAACACGGCCGCGATCGAAGCGCAGATCGGTGCCGTTGGAAAGACCTGCGGCGATTGCCACGACGCGTTCCGCGTCGAGGAAAAAGATTGACGCGACGCGGCGCGCACGCCGTCACGCTCGCTCTCGCACTCACGCTCCTCTCCGCGTGTCAGCGGCACGAGGCGCGGCAGCCTGCCGCGCCTCAGCCGTCTCAGGCCGCGCACGCCGCGACGACGGAAGACGACGACGATCTGCCGTCGCGCGACGCGTACGCCGGCGCCGATCGCTGCGCGGAATGCCACGAGAAGAACCACGCGAAATGGGAGCAGGACTGGCACGCGCGTGCGCTGTCGAAAGCGGAGGCGCGCTATGTCGTCGGCCGCTTCGACGGCACGCATTATCGAGGGAAGTCGAGCGAGGCGTGGATGCGCCGCGGCGGCGAGAAGTTCGTGATGAAGACCGCTGCGTCGACCGGCGGTCCGCGCGATTTTCCGGTGGAGTGGGTGATCGGCGGCAAGCGGATGCAGGACGCCGTCACGACGTTTCCTGATGGCCGCTGGCAGGTGCTGCCGGTCTACTACCACGTCACCAATCACGAGTGGGTCGACTACAACGAAAAGAAGCAGGGCGTGGTCTCGAAAGACCATCCGTTCTTCTGGTCCAACTTCCGCAGAACCGCCAATCATGAATGCCTGAACTGCCACGTCACCGGACTCGACGTGCGTTACGACCGCGCGTCGCACTCCTGGAAGACGAATTTCTCGGATGCGGGCGTGGCGTGCGAGAGCTGCCATGGACCGGGCGCACGCCATTCGGAGACGAAGGCGAAGGCAGACATCGTTCGCGCGAACAACCTCGATCGCGAACGCAGTCTCGCGCTCTGCGGGCAATGCCACGGCCCGCGCGAGCCGATCTATCCGTACCTCGATCCGAAGGGACACTTTCGTCCCGGCGATAAGTACGAAGAGAAGTTTCAGCCGCTCGTGATCGTCGACGGCCTGCAGCGCTCGGGCGAGTATTTCGCGGACGGACGTCCGAGCAGTTCGAGTTTCGAGTACCAGGCGCTGTTGCAGTCGAAGTGCTACATGCAGGGCAATGCAACCTGCATCACCTGTCACACCTCGCCGCACGCGGAGCATGTCGCGAATGAATTGAAACCCGCTGCTTCGCCAGGTGACGCGACTTGCCGCAATTGCCACGCGAACGTGTTTGCGGCGGGCGCGCAGCACACGCATCACAAGACCCCGCAGGCGCAGAGTTGCGTCGCCTGTCACATGCCGCCGGTGGTGACGGGCGTGCTCGATCGCTTCGCCGATCACACGCTCGACGTGCCGAATCCGCGCAACACGATCGCGCACGACGCGCCGAACGCGTGCAACGTCTGCCACGCGAACCAATCGCCGCAGCAGATGGCGAGCGCGATCGCCACGTGGTGGCCGAACGCGGCGAAACGTCAGGCGCGGCGCAATCTGCTTGCAGATGCGATCGATGAAAAGACCGCGCACACCAGCCGCGCTGCACTCGTCTCGGTGCTGAACGATCGCAATGAGGCGCCGACGCTGCGCGCTGCCGCGGGCGTGCTGCTCGCGCAGCGGTTTCCCGCCGACGCGGCATCGGCGATCGTGCCTCTGTTGCACGATCGCGATCCGCTCATCCGCGCGCGCCTGCTCGAGGCGTTGGGC
>JALYOB010000494.1 GCA_030857085.1 Acidobacteriota bacterium
GCCTGTTCGCGTATCAGATCATCCTCGTCGCCGCACTCCATAGAGTTCGAAGGCGGCAGCCAGAATCCACAGTGCCACGCCCGCGATCGCGAGCCACCACCAGCCGCGCGCAATGCGTCGCGTGAACACGATCTCGTGTTTGCCCGCGGGCACCTGCACGCCTGCGAAGAGCATGTCCGTTTCAATCGCGCGCGCGGCGCGGCCGTCGATGGTCACGCGCAGTTCGGGCGTCAACTTCTCCGATGACGCGAGATAGAACGCTGCATCCGAGTGCGCGGTGATGCGCTGTTGGTCGGGCGCGTACTTTGTGAGAAACAGCTGCGCGCTCGCAGGCGTGAGTTGCGGCGGCATCACCGGATCGTCGGTGATCACGGCCTCGTTCTGAAAGTCGATGTCGCGCGTGTTGAGAAACTCGTCGTCATTCAACTTGCGCAGCTTCGACACCGCGCGGAATCGCGGCAGTTCGGACAGATTGCGGAACAGACGGCCGTCCGGCAATTCGCGTTCGAAGATCACCGGAATGGTGACGCGGCCATAGAAGAAACGCGCTTCGTTCGCATGCACGTTTTCTCCTTCGAGGAGGAACGCCTTCATGCCGGAGGCGCGCACGCGCAACGTGACGGAGTCGCCGAGGCGCGCGAAGGGGCGCACCGGGACATAGATCTTGCCAAGGGCGGTCACGTCGTCTTTCGTGAAAACGCGCGACCATGCGAATTGGCCACGCACGAGCAGCGACACATCGAGATGCGCGCCGCGCGCGGCTTCATCGATGCGCACCGGCAACTCGATGGCCCAGAAAGGCTCCGCGTCGATGCGCACGGTGCGCTCGAGACAGCAGCCGTTCGCAGGGAAAGGCACCCAGCCCGAAATCTCTTTCACGCCCGGCACCGTCGCGCTGAAGAGCGTCCATTGAATGATCTGAATGGCCTTGTGCTCGATGTACCAGCGAATGCCGAGCAGTCCCGCGAGCGGATCGCCGTAATTGAATTTGAGGCTGTTGAAGGTGATGACCGTCGACGCGCCGCTCCACGACGTCGGATCCATCCGCAGCAGCATCTTCCGATACGCCACCTCGGAACCGAAGTGGCTGCGCACATCTTCGAGCCGCACGAGCTCCGCCGTGTTCGGCCAGAGGTAATCGAAGAACGGCGCGACACGAAACGGCGGACGCTCGCCTTGCAGAAAGCGCAGCGTCGGCGTCGACGGAACCGTGGCCACTTTCCGCTCGAGATACGGATAGAAGCGTCCGGCCACGAGCGCGAGATCGAATGCGACCAGCGCCGCAAGCACGTACGCGACATAGCGCTTGCGCAGCATGCGCGTCCCTGCCGCAGCGAGATAGCCGACCGGCAACGGCAGCAGCAGCGCGACACGCGTGAGCGCGGAGAATTTGAAGCCGGGCAAACGCGCGACGAGCGGCGCGATCAGAGGCGCGCCGAAGATGCATGCGAGCACCAACGCACCGAACGCAAGCCAGAACCAGCGCGCTCGCGCGCGGCGATCGAAGATGCCGAGGAGGGCGAGCGGCAGCGTGAGGAGCCCGAGGTAGATGCAGGTCTCGGGATAGTTGTTGAGCGCGCCGAGACGGGGATCGCCGCGCCAGTTTTTGTAGGCCGGATGTCCCAGACGATCGGGATCGATGAAACTGCGCCAGTGCTCGGGCGGGAAAACGGCGGCGAGACTCGCCGACTGCCGCACTTCCAGATAGCCGGAGCGGCGGAGCAGCTGCGCGAACGGAATGATGCTCGGCACCGCGATGAGCAGCGCGATGACGACCGCCGCCGCGTCACGCAGCAGGAGCGCGCGCACTTTGCGGATGTTCGCGACGACGTACAGCGACACCAGCCACGCACCGTACGCCATCGCCGCCGGAAATCCAGAGAGCGCGAATGCGAGTGCGAGCAGCGTGACGAGCGCGATCGAATTGCGCTTCCCGTTCAGCGTTCGCCGCACGACCCATAGCAACGCGGGATAGAGCGCGGTCGCGTTCGTGATCTGCCAGAGCCATCGCACCGCGTACACCCCCGCGCCGGCGACGACGATCGCGCCGATCGCAGAACCGCGACGCCCGAGCCGTTCTTCGCGCAGCCAGCAGTAGGCGAAGAGAAAACTGGCGTTCAGTTTGAGAAAGAGAATGAACGTGTAGATGCACGCCTGCGGCGCGAGGAGCGCGGGAAAAAAGATGAAGGGCGAGAGCACCGCCGCGGCCGACGAGCCGAAGCCGGGGATGCCGCTCGCGACGTACGGATTCCAGTGAAACGTCCGCCAGTCCTCGCGCACGAGCGACATGAGCGTCGAGTACGCGGTGGGCGGATCGTTGAGGGACGCGTTCTGCGTCTGCAGCTCATGCGGCCGCAGCGTCGCCCACGGCTCGTAGTTGTAGAAGATGTCGTTCGGCGAAACCACCCGCCCCATGAAGAGGATCGGGAAGAAGAGAACGAAGTTGTAAACCGCAATCGCAATGAGAGCGGTGCGGTGTTTGCGGAGTCGGCGGCGCAAGCGGGGGGAGTCTATATTGATGGGGTATCGGGGAGTACCTCGGTACCTCGGAGTTCCTCGGAGTTCCTCGGGTTCCTCGGAGTTCCTCGGAGGGAGTGCCCCCGAGGTACTCCGAGGTACTCCGAGGTACCCGAGGTACTCCACTCCGAGGAACCCGAGGAACTGTTTATGAAAAAAAACCTCCTAGTCGCCGCCGACGTCGACCAGTCCCTCTTCGACCGCGCCTCCGCGCACGGCGGGTTCGACGTCATTCACAAGCCGGTGCGATCGGAAGAGGAACTGCTCGCGATCGTCGGCGACGCGAACGTGCTCGTGACGCGGGCGTACAACAAAGTCACGCGGCGGGTGATCGAGGCGGCGCCGCAGCTCGAGCTGATCGCGCAGGGGACGAGCGGCATCGACAACGTCGATCTCGATGCGGCGCGCGAGCGGAACATTCGCGTGATTCACATGCCGGGGGTGAACGCGGATGCGGTCGCGGAGCTGGTGATCGGATACATGATTTCGATGACGCGCACCGTTCCGTTTTACACGCGGGAAATCGTCGCGGGACGTTTCTTCCGCGACGACTGCGCCACACGCCACGAGCTCCGTCACTACCGCCTCGGCATCGTCGGCCTGGGCGAAGTGGGACGCCGCGTCTCCCGGCTCGCGAACGTGTTCGGCATGCGCGTCAACGCCTTCGATCCATATCTCGAGGAAGACGACTTCCGCGAACGCGGCGCGACGCGCTGCGAAACGCTGCAGGAGCTGCTCGCGAATACCGACATCCTCACCCTGCACGTGCCCCTCACGAAAGAAACGCGGCGCATGGTCGGCGAAGAGGAACTGAGCGTGTTGCCGAAAGGCTCGTATGTGATCAACGCCTGCCGCGGCGAAGTGCTCGATACGCTGGCTGCGCTCGACGCGATCGCGCACGAGCACCTCGCAGGACTTGCGCTCGACGTGTTCGATCCCGAGCCGCCGGACACGAAGTTCCCCGATGACCCGCGCATCATCCTCACCCCGCACATCGGTGGTTGTTCGTACGAGGTGAAGACGACCGTGGGGGGGAGGTTGTATGAGCGGATTGTGGGTTTCTATGAAACGCGTTGACCCGTTCCCCGTTGCCCGTTGCCGCGCAGTTCGCCGTCAGCCGCAAACGTCGCGGTAACTGGCAACAGGCAACTGGTCAACGACGTTCTACTCCGTCCCGGAAAACGGCAGAGACCAGATTCACTCCAAAGTGATAAACCAGATGCAGGTAATTCGGCGCGTCGATGAGAACAAAGTCCGCCCGCTTGCCGACTTCGATCGAGCCGGTTTCGTGCGCGATGCGCAATGAGTACGCGCCGTTGAGCGTGGCCGCGGTGAGCGATTCTTCGACGGTCATCTTCATCTGCAGCGTCGCGAGCTGCATCACGACCTGCATGCTCTCGGTCATCGACGTGCAGGGATTGCAG
>JALYOB010000094.1 GCA_030857085.1 Acidobacteriota bacterium
GTATTGCCTGGGCGACACGCCGTGGCAACTCGCACGAAACGCGCGCGGTGCGAGCGGCAAAGTCTGTCGTCCAGGCGATACCGCCCTGGCAACGCGCCACGCGCTACTCGCTACTCGTCTCTCAACTCGCTACGCGCCACTCGCTACTCCAAATTTGTGCTTCAGATCACGCTCGCCGCGAACTGACTCCAGTTACAATAAATCCACCCAATCGTCCTGGAGGAGAATCCAATGCGTCGTTCCATCACTGCCATGTTGTGCCTTTCGCTCGCCCTCGGCGGCTGTAAGGCGAAAGAGCTCGCCGACAAAGCGGCGATCTCGAAGGATCTGCAGTCCCGCGGCACCACCGAGCTGCTCAAGCAGGCCGCCGAAGATCAGTACGAAGCACCTGCCGACGGCCGTCTGACCGAAGGGCAGATCCAGATGTACCTGAAAGTGCGCGAGCACGAGAAAGCCATCGCCAAGGTGGCGAAAGCGGAGCTCGAGCAGCACGCGAATGAAGCGAAGAAATCGGGCGAGAAGTCGCTCGCCGGCATGATGGACGGGCTCAAGGCGCTCGGCTCGGCCGCCGACTTCATGACCGCCGACATCCGCGCCGCCAAAGACCTCGGCTTCAACACCCAGGAGTACCTCTGGGTGAAGGGTCAGGTCCTCGCCGCCTCCACTTCCGCCATGTCGCAGAAGTTCAACGAGGCGATGCAGGCGAACTTCGACAAGGCGTACACCGAAGCCAAAAAGGCGTACGACGAGGCGAAGGACGAGAACACCAAGAAGATGTACGCCGAGATGCTCGCCGGCTACGACAAGTCGCGCCAGGACATGCAGGCGCAGTCGGATGAAGATCCGGCCCTGACCTACAACCGCCAGCTCCTCGGCAAGCACGAGGACGCGCTGAACGCCTACGCGCAGGAACTGTCGAAGTACGAAGCCAAAGACGGCGACGTGCAGAAGAGCCTCGACGAAGTGAACAAGAACGTCGACGAAGCGAAGAAGCAGTAAGCGCGCGCTTTGCGCGCGCGTGGCGAGTAGCGCGTAGCGAGTTGCCCGGGCAGTGCGGTCATGGCCGCATTCCCGGGCAATTTTGTTTCTGCCCCGCCCCCGTGTCATCCCGAGCGAAGTCGAGGGATCCCCTGCGATTGCACGAGACCTGGTCCGTCCGCAGGGGATCCCTCGACTCCGCTCGGGACGCCACGCGCAACCGCCGCGTGCCCTCACCCCTCCTGCCGCCCAGGCGAACCCGCCCTGGCAACTCGCCACCCGCCACGCGCCACTCCAATTACTTGCCTTTCCCCTCCTCTCCCGCGAAACTGCCCGCGCATCTCGCCGCACTACACAAACAAGATGAACAACCCAACCCTCACCTGCTCGCGCTGCGACTGGCGCTCCGCCATCGATGCGCTCTACAACCTCTGCCCGAACTGTAGTGCACCGATTCTTGTGCAGTACGACTTCAAGCACGTCGAGCTGCGCAAGCGCAACGACATGTGGCGCTATGTCGACGTCCTCCCCGTCGACGACGAAAGCGAGATCGTCACCCTCGGCGAAGGTCTCACGCCGCTTCTCCCCGCGCGGACCGCGCCGAACGTCTTCATCAAAGACGAGTCGAAGAATCCGACCCGCTCCTTCAAATCACGCGGAATGGCCGCCGCGGTCAGCATGGCCAAAAAGCTCGGCGCGCAAAGCCTCGCCGCGCCCACGGCCGGAAATGCCGGCGCCGCACTGTCGGCCTACGGCGCACGGGCGGGACTGCCGGTGTTCGTCGCCATGCCTCGCGACACGCCGCAATCGATCGTCGATGAATGCCGCGACCACGGCGCCGAAGTGGAGCTCGTCCAGGGAGTGATCACGGACGCGGCCAAACGCGTGCAGCAATTCGTCGCGGCCAACGGCGGCTTCGATCTGTCGACGCTCAAAGAGCCGTATCGCGTCGAAGGCAAGAAGATCATGGGTTACGAGCTGCTCGAAGATCTCGGCCGCCTTCCGGACGTGATTCTCTATCCGACCGGCGGCGGCACAGGTCTCATCGGCATGTGGAAAGCCTTCGACGAGATGCAGCGCCTCGGCTGGATCGACGAGAAGCGCCCGCGCATGTTTTCCGTGCAGTCGAGCGGTTGCGCGCCGATCGTGCGCGCGTTCGACCAGCAGATGGAGACCGCACCCGAGTGGGAAGCGCCGCAGACGAGCGCGTGGGGACTCCGCGTGCCGCGCGCGGTCGGCGATCGTCTGATGCTCACGGCGCTCCGCAACTCCGGAGGCGGCGCGCTGGCGGTCGACGAAATGCGCATCGAGACCGCGGCCGCCGACGTGCGGCGGCGGGAAGGCATCGACGCCGGCCCCGAGGCGGGGGCGGCGTGGCTGGCGTGGAGCGAGCTGCGGGCGCGCGGCGTCATCACGCCGGACGACCTGGTGGTGGTCTTCAACACCGGCGGTAACAAATACCGCTGAGATTTTTTTCAACCTCGTGACCCGAATCACGGGGCGGAATCCGCCCCGGCTCTACATTGCATTGCATTACAGGCGGCTTCGAGCCGCGGTCCAGCACACACACAAACAACCGAGCAAGGAAGTGGAGAACGGAATGAGATCTCTCGTTCGACGGATCATGCTGTGCCTTGCAGTGACGGCCTGCGCGTCGCAGGCGCTCGCGCAATGCGGCATCATATCCACGGTTTCCCCCGTCAATGGCGCGACCGTGACCCGCAATGCACAGAACACCGTGCAGGTGAAGTGGAACGCCGTCAGCGGCGCGGCCAGCTATGACGTTTACTTCGGTCCGCAGGGACAGGGTTGTTCGACCGTCCATGCAACGGAAACCAGCACCTCATGGGCACCGCCTTCGTCCGAACTGACCGCCGGCGCGACCTACGAATGGCGCGTCGTCGCCAACGGAGTGCAGGCCTGCCAGACGCCGCCAACGAGCACCTGCTCGAAGTTCACTCTGGCCGGCTGCCCCAATGCTCCCGCGCTCAATGCGCCCGTCAATGGGGCTAACGTCGCGCCCGGAACGATTACGCTGCAATGGAACGCGGTCAGTGGCGCCGACTCTTATGAAGTGTTCGGCGGCATCGACAATGAGCCGGTGACGTCGCGCGGCACCACGACCTCGACCTCGAAAACGGTCTTCGTCGAAGCCGGTCACACCGTGCAGTGGTATGTGGTCTCGCGCGCGCCCGGCTGCACCGGCGCACAATCGGCTACGTTCGTGTTCCACACGACCTGCCCCACGGTAGGGCCGACGCTGGTCAACCCGCTCAGTAACGCCAGCACGACTGCCGGTTCGGTGACGTTCAGCTGGAGCGCGGTCGCCGGCGCCTCGTCTTACGAACTGCGCATCAACGGCAATGCCGTCGCACCGAACCTCACCACGACCTCCTATACCGCGAATCTTCCGGCGGGAACGTACCAGTGGCAGGTCCGCGCGAAATTCAGCAGCGCGTCGTGTCCCGCCACTGAATCGGAAACGCGTGCGCTGACTCTGACTGCCGCCTGCCCTGCGAATCCCGCCAAAGCAACGTTGATCGCACCGGCCAACGGCGCGACGAATCTCACCTCTCCGGTGACGTTCCAGTGGAATGCGGTCCCCAATGCCACCGCCTACCGCGTGCTCGTCTCCTTCAACGACCAGCAATCGATCCTCGGCACCACCAGCAATACCTCACTGACCGCGACTGTGCCCGCGGGCACCGGTTTCTGGTCCGTGCAGGCGTTGTTCGGGGACGGATGTCCGACCACGTTGAGCGATCGCCGCGCGTTCACGGTCGCCGCGCCGGTCAATTGCGACAACGCCACCTTGACATTGAGCGCACCTGCGCCGGACGCGGTGCTCTCGTCGCCGGTGCACCTCGTCTGGAGCGCCGTCGCGAACGCCACCAGCTATCGCGTCTGGACCTCCATTGACGGCGGCGCGCCGGTCAACATCGCCCGTACGACGACCACCGACGTCACGCTCAGTCTGCCCGCGGGCAAGATCCTCTGGTACGTCGAAGCATTGCGCGAGCGATGCGATCCCGTCGTCTCCAATAAGGCGACGTTCACTGTGACGAAGAGCGCGACCTGCAACAATGCGGCGCCGGTGCTCGTCTCCCCGCTCGGCACGCGCACCAGTCCCGCACATGCGACAGAGCACGTGACGCTGACGTGGAACGCAGTCGCGAATGCGATCGGCTATCGGCTCTGGATCGGCCGCAATGGCGATGCGTATGGCGACGTCAAGCTCACCAAAGACACGCATGCCGACCTCGATCTGGAGTCCGGTGTCTATGGCTGGTATGTGCAGGCGCTCTTCGAAGGCTGCCCGAGCATGCCGTCCGAACCTGCGTTCTTCCTGATCGGCAAAACGGCGAATCAATGCCCAACCGCGGCGCCCGCGCTGCTCGCACCGGCAGCCGGTTCGACGACGGCGTCGCCGGTGACGTTCTCCTGGACTGCCATTGCAGGAGCGGAAAAGTACCGCCTCTACGCCGCTCTCAATGACGGCGAGCGTCAGCTCCTCGGCACAACGAGCGATACTCAGCTCACGCGTACTTTGCCTCCCGGCACAATCACCTGGGTCGTTGAAGCAGTCTTCGAGCAGTGTGCGTCGACCTTCTCCCAGCGCAGTACGTTCACCGTGCCGCGCGCACAGAACTGCAGCACGACCGGTCCTCAATTGCTCTCGCCCGCCAATGAGGCCACTGTGCCCGCGGGAACGATCGACTTCGTCTGGAATCCGGTCGAGGGCGCCGTGAAATACGTCCTCTTCGCACAGAACAACGACGGTGCGACGACGGCACTGGCGTCAACGATCGACACGCATGCGGTGGTCGAAAACATCCCGGCCGGTTCCATTGAGTGGTGGGTAACCGCCTATTTCGCCGATTGCGAACCTGTGCAGTCGACGCATTTCCATCTGACCACCACGCGCGTGCAGAATTGCGAGACCCGCAAGCCGATCCTCCTGCTGCCGAGCCATCGCGTCACGGCGCCGGTTCGTTTTCAGTGGACCGCGGTGCCGCGCGCGAAAGGCTACAAAGTGTGGGTCGCACAAGGCGAGCAGGCGGCAGCGGTCGTCGCCTCGAGCACAGAGCCCCACGTTGAACTGACGCTCGCGCCCGGACGGTATGAGTGGTATGTCGAGGCGACGTTCGAGAACTGCCCTTCCACACAATCGGCGCGCGATGAGTTTCTGGTGACGCAGCCGGTGCCGTGCGGAACGCCGGCGGCAGCCGAGGCGCAGGTCATTGGACAGGCGCTTTCGAACACCGATTATCGCGTGCGGTGGAATCGCCTGCCCAATGTGCGTCTGTACGAAGTGCAGGAATCGACCTCGCCGAATTTCGAGAACGCACAGACGTTCACGACCAGCGAGACGTCATTGAAGTTCTCGCACGAAGTGAACGGCGAACCGGTGCAGTACCTCTATCGCGTTCGCGGCATCAGCGAATGCAATGACGATCGCGGACCGTACTCGCGGCCGGTCGGCGTCTTCATCATCGCCCCGCGCACGAACAACGCGAGCACGGAAATCGGCAGCGAAGGCAACGTCGTCCAGAAGGTCGTCCTCCCCGGCTCGCCAACGCCCCTTCATTTCGTCGCCACCGCGGACAAGCCGTGGCTGACCGTCACGCCGTCCTCCGGAACACTTGGCGCCGAGGGGGTGACGTTGACGGTCACGGCGGATGCGACGGCGCTGCTGCTCGGCACCAACACCGGCACCATCAATGTGCAGTATTCCGCTCCCGCGAGCGCCGGTTCGGCGCGAACGAACGGCACCACCACCAGCACCATTCCGCTGTCGGTCAGCCTCGTCACACCGGTCATGCCGACGGGCAAAGGAACGCCGCCGCCGGATGCGCTCATCTTCCCCATCGTCGGCCACGCGCGCGGCGCGAACGACTCGCTGTTCGAGTCCGACGTGCGCATCGCCAACCTCACCGCGAAGACGCAAAAGTACGAGCTCTACTTCACGCCTTCCGGTGTCGACGGGACGGAAACCAGCGCGGCCAGCACGGTCGAGATCTCGCCGAACGGCACACTCGCCATGGACGACATCATTGCGAGCCTCTTCGGCACCGGCACCACCTCCAGCGCCACGGGCATGCTCGAAGTGCGTCCGCTTGCGACCAGCTCGACCGTCGCCGATCCCTTCTTCGCATCGCTCACCGCGAGCGCGATCCGGCAGCTCAACACCGCCGCATCGAGCCGCACCTACAACTTCACCCCGACCGGCACGTTCGGCCAGTTCATCCCGGCCGTCCGTTTCGCAGACTTCATCGGCAAACTCGCTCCCGACGTAAGGGCGCAGATTCTGTCGCTGCAGCAGGTCTCGCAATCGAGCGCCTATCGCGCGAACTTTGGATTCGCGGAAGGCTCCGGCCAGGCCGCCGATCTGATCGTGCGCGTGTACGACGCCGCGAGTCAGCTGCTCGCGACCATTCCCGTCTCGCTGCAGGCGAGCGAGCACAAACAGATCAACGGCATGCTCGCCGCGAACGGCATCAATGACCTGCAGGACGGCCGCGTCGAAGTGGAAGTGATCGGCGGCGGCGGCAAAGTCACCGCGTACGTCTCGGAAGTCGACAATCTGACGAACGATCCGCTGCTGGTCTCACCGGTGGTGAAGGGCGCCACGACCGCCAGCCGCTACGTCGTCCCCGGCACCGCATACCTCAATACCGGCTCTGCGTTCTGGGTGACGGACCTGCGCGTCTTCAACTCCGGCGCAGCGGCGACCCCGGCGACGGTCACGTTCTATCCGCAGGGCAATCCGGGCGCCGCGGTCACACGCGAGCTCACGATCGGCGCGGGCGAGATCAAGGTGCTCGACAACGTCATCGCCACGCTGTTCGGGCAGCCGAACGGCGCGGGCGGCATGGTCGCGATCGCGACGCCGAACGCAACGAGCCTCACGGCGACCGCACGCACGTACAACAAAACCGATCACGGAACGTACGGGCAGTTCATCCCCGGCGTCACCGCGGCCGAGTCGGCAGGCGTCGAAGATCGGGCACTGCAACTGCTGCAGCTCGAACAGTCGTCGCGCTTCCGCACGAACATCGGCCTCGCCGAAACGAGCGGCCAGCCGGCAACGGTGGAAGTCCGCGCGATCACCCCCGACTCCGCCGCCTCACCGATGGTCACGATCGACCTCGCACCCAACGAATTCCGCCAGTTCTCCCTCGGCGACTTCGGCCTCAGCTCGGTCTACAACGCCCGGGTGACGGTGAAGGTGGTCGGCGGCACGGGCCGGGTGACCGCGTACGGTTCGGCGATCGATCAGGTGACGCAGGATCCGACGTACGTGCCGGCGCAGTAAAGAAGCAGTTCCTCGGTTCCTCGGAGTTCCTCGGAGTTCCTCGGTTGAAAGGCCGGGGAACTCCTTTTTTGTACCGCCCCTCACCCGGCGCTGCGCGCCACTCTCTCCCCGCGAGCGGGGCGAGCGGAAACGAGGCAGGTAGCCCTTCTCCCCGCGTCGCGGGGAGAAGGTGCCCGAAGGGCGGATGAGGGGCGTGCGCACTCCGCGAGTTCGCACTCATATAATGCGCGCGCCGCGCGGGCTCCCGCGCGTCTACTGCACGGAGGTTTTCTTGACAGAACAGCAATACGACGTCGTCATCATCGGCAGCGGTCCCGGCGGGTATGTCGCGGGGATTCGCGCGGGGCAGCTCGGCCTCAAGGTGGCGGTGATCGAGAAGGACCCATTCCTCGGCGGCACATGCCTGCACCGCGGCTGCATCCCCACCAAATCGCTCCTCGAAAACGCCGACATCTGGGGAAAGATCCAGAAGGCGAAAGACTTCGGCATCACCGTCGGCGACGTCACCATCGACTTCTCGCAGGTTCAGAAGCGCAAGCAGGGCGTCGTCGATCAGAACGCAAAAGGCATCGAGTTCCTCTTCAAGAAGAACAAGGTCGAGCGCATCACCGGCTTCGGCAAAGTCATTGATCGCAACACGATCGACGTCGACGGAAAGCAGATCAAGACGAAGAACATCATTCTCGCGATGGGCTCCGTTCCGAAAGACCTGCCGCACATCAAAGCCGACGGCCAGCGCATCATCAACTCCGACCACATCCTCATGCTCGAACACATTCCGCAGTCGATGCTCGTCATCGGCGCAGGCGCCGTCGGATGCGAATTTGCTTCGATTTTCTCGCGATTCGGCACCAAAACCACGATCGTCGAAGTGATGCCGCAGCTCCTTCCGATCGAAGACGACGAGATCGCGAAAGAGTTCACGCGCATCTTCAAGAAGAAGGGCATCGACGTGCTCACCGACGCGAAAGTGCTGTCGTGTGAGATCACCGAAAACGGCGTTCGCTCGACCATCGAGAACAACAAAGGAAAGCAGCAGGTCATCGAAACGGAGCTCGTCCTCTCGGCGACCGGCCGCGGCCCCGTGACCGCGAACTGCGGGCTCGAGAACATCAAAGTGGAGATGGACAAGCGCGGCCTGATTCAGGTCGATCAGTTCATGCGCACCGGCGAGCCGGGCGTCTATGCGATCGGCGACATCGTCCCCACTCCGGCGCTCGCGCACTGCGCGTCGGCGGAAGGCATTCTCGCCGTCGAGCATCTCGCGGGACACGACGTCCGTCCGATCAATTACGACCACGTTCCGAACGCCACGTACACCGAACCCGAGGTCGCCTCGGTCGGTTTGACCGAAAAGAAGGCCAAAGAGCGCGGCTACGACGTGAAGATCGGCAAGTTCCCCTTCACCGCCAACTCGAAGGCCAAAATCATCGGCGAGTCGAACGGTCTGGTGAAGTACGTCGTCGACGCCAAGTACGACGAGATCCTCGGCGTGCACATCGTCGGACCGAAGGCGACCGAGTTGATCGTCGAGGCGTGCGCTGCGCTCGAGCTCGAAGCGACGGCGGAGTCGATCGCCAAGACCATTCACGCTCACCCGACGTTGTCCGAGGCGCTCATGGAAGCGGCCGAGGACGTGGCGGGACACGCGATTCACTTCTGACGCGCAGACGCGCTCCGGCGGGTTCCAGACGCCACACGCGGCGCTCTCCGAAATAGCGGACGAGCGCCGCGTTTGTTTTTGCATCGAGCTCGCGCGCCCACACCACCGGCGCGTGGTCGATGTCCGCCGCGTTGAAGACGCAGCCGCTGATGCCGGCGGGTACGAGAATCAAATCCTTTCCGGGAAGCCGTTGCAGCTCCGCGGCGATCGCGCGCCGCTGCACCTCGATCGGATTCTGCGGCCGCATCGTCTCCGCCACGATCGCCTCGCCGGATAGCCACAGCATCATCACGAGCATCGCCAGCGCGAGCGTTCCTCCGGCCGCGCGCCAGCGCACGAACATCTCGCGGAAACACAACATGTACAGCGTCGCCACGATCACACCGGCAGGCGACAGATAGTGCGCGCTCGTCCACCAGGCGGTGATGAGCGGTGCGATGAGGAAGATCGCGAGCACGAGCACCAGCGCGCGATTGCGTTTGCGGCGCAGCATGTGCGGCGCGGTCAGCAGCGGGATGTAGAGCAGGAGCGACGCGAGACCGACTGCCGAATTGCCGCTCGTGCGCGGAAAGAGCGTCCAGCGTGCAACGTCGAACTTTGCTCGCAGCGCGCGCAGTTCCCCGCCGGGCATACGACGCAGCCGGTCGTGCGCGAGGTAAACGGACCTGAACGCCATCGCCATCTCCTCGTTCGGAAAGACGACCGGCGGCTTCTGCGGCTCCCACACGAAATTCGGCGCGGGCGTGTAGGTGCGGTCGTAAAGCGCGTGCGGCAGAAGCAGCGCGTTGCCCGTCACGGCGCGGTTGTAAATGAGGATCGATGCTGCACCGGCCGTCAGAATCAAAAGCGCCGCGACGCTGTGACGCAGCACGTTCGGCCACGCACGCGGCGCAAAGATCGACAGTGCAATCGCAATCGCGACGGCGAACACGAATCCTTCGAACGGCCTGCTGTTCGCGAGAATCACCAGCGCCACTGCCGCCACCGCGGCCATCGCATGCGTCGCGCGGCGCGCCATGCGTGCGCACGCGCCGGCCAGCAGCGCACCGGCGAAGAAGCCGACGAAGCCGCCCGCGTACGACGTCCCCCAGATCACAACCGTCGGATGACACGCCACGAGCAAGCCCGTGAGCATCGCCCACGACCGCGGCAGCCACGCGCGTGCAGCCCACGCAATCGCCACCGCCGCCGCAGCACCCGCGATCCACAAACCGAGGATCGGCAATCCGAACGCGATCCATGTCGCGGCCATCAGCACGCCGCTCGCGGGCGGAAAGTGCGACGCGTACGCCGGATGCTGCAATGCGAGCATCGTCTCGAAGTGCCGCGAAAATGGATGCGGCGGATTCGCGAGCCTTCCCATGCGCAACGTATCGGCGAGCAGCAACTGCGAATAGTCGTCGTGCACCTCCGGCAGCGGCTCGCCGCGTCCGGCGAACATGGCCACATTCACCGCGAGCGAGACGAGCGCGGGTAGCCACAAAGGGACGCGACGCAGCACGCGCAACAGGCGGTGCATCACACGGCGCGCGGCAGGCTCGCTTCCGTAGCGAACCGCGGTCGCGATCAGCGCCGCGACGGCCGCGAGACGCCACGCGGCGGCGGCGAACAGAAGCGATCGGTCGAGAGCGGCGCCGAGGAGATCGAACATGCAGGTCGAGGTCGCGCGCGCGACAGCATCGCATAGCTTGCGTCCGCTCGATCATTCCGATAAAAGCCGCAACCGTGACCGAAACCATCATCACGAGCTCGAATACCTACGGGCTTTCGAACGAGCAACTGCTCGAGATCGACTACTACCTGCGCCTCACGCGCACGCTCGAAGAACGCCTCGTCGCGCTCTTCCGCCAGGCCAAAGTCATCGGCGGCCTCTATCGCTCCCTCGGGCAGGAAGGCGAGTCCGTCGCCGCGGCGTATGCGCTCGACTACAAGCAGGGCGACGT
>JALYOB010000495.1 GCA_030857085.1 Acidobacteriota bacterium
TCGTTCGCCGAGGAACTCCGAGGAACCCGAGGAACTCCGAGGAACTCGTCAGAAGGCACGAACGCCGCCGTGCGGTCATAGCGGCCGCTCGCGACTTTGCTCACGAACTCGGCGCGATTGCGCGCGGTGACGAGCTGCGTCGCGAAATAGTAGCGAGGGTATTCGCGGCCGCCGATGAAGCGGATCGGGCGCAGGGCGCGCACGTCATTGCCTGCTGCCGCCGCCTCTTTCGCGATCGGGCGAAACATCCCGACATAACGGATGTTCGACATGGCCGCGGCGTAGTTCAGCCAGTCTTTCGTCTTGTCTTTGAGCTCCCACGCGGCGGACGTGAAGTCGTCGGTGACCTGCAACTGCGTGAGATCGAAGTCGATGTCGAGCGCGGTGCGGACGCCGTATACGTGCGCGGTCCGGGAGCCGAGCGCGTTCCGGCTGATGATGAACGCGTGCGGCCGCCGCACGAGATATCCCCTCCGATTGCGCGCCTTCTGCGTCCATTCGCCGAGGAGGAAGACGCGGTAGGAGGCGCGATCGCCGGTGAGCTCGCGCAGCACCGGCGGAGGATCGGTGTAGAACGCGCGCGGCGCACGCGGCGCGAGGTCCCACACCTGCGAGCCGAGATCGATGCAGACGAATGCGATCGCGATCACAGTGACGGCGTTGCGGCGCATGCGGAGCGCGAACGCGAAGAGCGACGCGAGGAGCGCGCCGCGCAATGCAGCGATGAACCATCCGCTGCGCGATGCGGCGAGCATCCCCGGTTCCACTGCGTCGAGCTTCCACATGCGCGCGAACGTGGCCGCTGCATTTGGCGCGAACGTCATGCATGCGAAGACGAGTGCGATCGCCGCGGTCGATGCGGCGACGATCGTCGCGATACGGCGCAGACGGCGATCGCCTTCGAGCAGCGCGTCGAAGGCGATCGTGCCGAAGACCACCGTCGCGAAGATGCCCATCGTCAGGAACTTCTCGGGATAGCGAAGCGAGCGTGCGAATCCGGCGCGATAGATCCGTTCGAGCAGCGGCGTGTGATCGCCGAGTGCGAGGAGGATCGAGGTGCCGGCGAGGACTGCGTAGATCAGCGCGCCGCGTCTCCGTGTCACGAGGCCTGCCAGCGCGGCGACGGTGATGAGAAGGCCGGAGTAGATCGACAGAAAGAGGCCGCTGCTGCGGAGGCGATAGAGCTCGGTTCCCCAGAACGGCGCATCGGTGTCCTGCCGCGGATTGCCGAAGATGCGCGGATAAATGGCTTCGGCGAGCCGCGCGGGCGGCGTGCTCCAGTCGCGCACGAGCGAGTAATCGAAGCCGCGTGCGCGCACGGAGTCGCGCAGAAAGTCGATCGACGGAACGGTCTGCATCGCGGAGAGCAGCAAAGCGAGGACGCTGATCGCGGCGACGATGCCGAGGTCGCGGGCGATGCCGCGCCAGCGATCGTGCTCGCGACGTCGCAGCAGCGCGTACACGCCGAGGATGAATCCCGTCTGCAGCACGGTCATCGGCTCGCCGACCAGGAGCTGCATCGCCATCGCCGCGCAGGCGAAGACGAGATCGCGTGGCATCCGCTTCCGCAGGTATGCACGGGTGTACATCGCGATCGGCGGCATCCATGCGGCGCTGAAGAGCAGCGGAAACAGATTCAGGTTCGAGACGATCAGGCCGCCGATGCCGAACGAGAGAGCGCCCGCGCAGCCGGCGGTGCGGCTCGCGCCGAGCGATCGCAACAGCGCGTACATCCCGAA
The DNA here is from genome assembly GCA_030857085.1 of Acidobacteriota bacterium. Classification (GTDB taxonomy): domain Bacteria; phylum Acidobacteriota; class Thermoanaerobaculia; order Gp7-AA8; family Gp7-AA8; genus QHVT01. Next base: position 1,740 of record JALYOB010000495.1, read on the forward strand.
GATGGCGATGTAGACGTGGACGAGGACGAGCCACTGAAATCCGTAGATGAAGTCGGGCAGGAGAATCAGCCAGGTGAGGGGATAGAAGACTTCCTGCGGCGGGCTCGCTGCCAGCGGCTGGCCGGCGCTGAGCAGCGGATTCCAATAGGGAAACTCGCCGCCGGTGACGATGTCGCGGAGGATTTTTTTTGCGGGGTAGTGATAGACGGCGGTGTCGCGGATGGAGAAGACGCCGCTGCCGAGGATGACGTCGAGGAAGAGAAGCGTCGGGATGGCCGCGAGGATCGCGATCGCGAGAAAGGTTTTGCGACGTTCGGTCACCGCGCGCGCATTTTAAGCGCGTCAGCTCGCGACGTTCGCGCGCGCGGCCGCGGAGGGCGCGGCAAGCGGCTCGCGGAAGATCGGATGGCTCCAGATCTTCTTCTTGTGCAGCTTGTAATAGACCATCGTCTTGAGGATGGCGAGGCCGTAGCGGCAGGAGCGCCAGAAGCCGATCTGCGAGGCTTCGTCGAAGTAGCGCGTCTGGATCGGCACTTCGCGGATGCGCATCCCCTTGGCAACACCCTGGGCAATGATCTCGGTGTCGAACACGAAGTCATCCGAGTTCGCCTCGAAGTTGATGCTCTCCAGATAGCGGCGCGAATAGGCGCGGAATCCGGAGTGATACTCGGAGAGATAGACGTAGAAGGTCGCGTTCTCGACCATGGTCAGGAAGAGATTTGCAAAGTACTTCCACTTCGGCATGCCTCCCTCGATGGGGCGGCCGCCGAGCATGCGCGAACCGAAGACCGCGTCGCAGTCGCCGCGCAGCAGAGGCTTGACGAGCTCGGGGACGATTCTCGGATCGTATTGATGGTCGGGGTGCACCATGACCATGATCTCGCCGCCCATCTCGTCCATGGCGGTGCGATAGCAGGTCTTCTGATTGCCGCCGTAGCCGCGGTTTTTCGCGTGGACGATGGTGCGGATGCCGAGCTCGCGCGAGAGCTCGACCGTGCGGTCGCGCGAGACGTCGTCGACCAGCAGGATCTCGTCGACCCAGTCCTTCGGGATGTCGTCGTACGTCGCCTGAAGCGTTTTCTCGGCGTTGTAGGCGGGGAGGACGGCGATGACTTTCTTCTCGTGGAGCGGCATGAGGCGGCCGGAGGATAGCACGGCGGCTAAGGGCGGATCTTGGCCGCTTCCGCGAGCGCTTTTGCCGCTTCTTCCTCGCGGCCCGTGCGCGCCATGTAGTCGGCTTCGTAGCGCAGAAGGGTGATGGTGTCGATCGCGGAGCCGGAAGGCATCGGCCGCGCGATGAGCGCGCGCGTGGCGTCGTCGTACTTTGGATGCATGCCGCACCAGGCGAAGAAGGCGCTCATGACGACGAGGTAGATTGCGGCGGCGAGTGTGCCGGCGCGTCTGGCGATGAAGACGATCAATGCCGCGACGACTGTGGCAATGACGGCGCCGGCGAGTGTCTCGAGACGCGCTGCAGGAGGAGTGAACCCGAGGAAGGTGTGCCACTGCGGATCGTGCACGGCGATACGGAATGCAGCCACGAGCTCGGACGCGCTTTGATACGCATTGAGATTGAGGCGCGGCGATGCGATGAAGAGCATCATCGTCCAGCCGCACGCGGCGATCGTGACGAGCGCGCCGAGCCAGCGCGGCAGACGCGCGAGCAGCGCGGCGAGTCCGACGATGAAGAAGACGGTGCAGCTGTCGAAGCGCCGCTGTCCGAACGACGCGCCTCCCCAGAACCAGCGCTCGAGCACGGACAGCAGCAGCCATTGCGCGCCGAATGTGGCCAGTCCCGCGGCGGCGAGACGACGATCGTCGCGCAGGAGCAACACGAGCCCGATGGTGGCGAGGACCAGCAGCGGCGTCCATGTCGCCAGGCCGTGGTACCAGGAGAACATCGTCTCGAACGGACGGAAGGTCGCGAACATCTGCCACGGATGCGCGCGTCCGCCGATGTTCACGAACGCGAGCGGCGCGCGCCACAACGTCTCGCTGACGATGAGCTGCGGCAATGCGGCGAGGATCGCGCCGATGCCGATGACGTGCGCGCGCCGCAGACATCGCGGCGCGAGGATGAGCGGGACGAGGCCAATGACGATGTTCTGCGGCCGCGTCGCGCAGGCGAAGCCGAGGGCGAGGCCTAAGTCGACACAGTCGCGTACGCGAAGTTCCTCGGAGTTCCTCGG
>JALYOB010000095.1 GCA_030857085.1 Acidobacteriota bacterium
TGAGTGCGGCAACTTGCGTTGCCGCACTCCAAACCATCACATCGAGAACCGCAGCCCTACCACCGCCCGTCTCGATGGCGATGCATAGCCGCGCACTTCTTCGTACTCGGCGTTGGTGAGGTTCTCGATTTTCAGGAACGGCGTGAGGCGGCCGAGGTCGACCTGCACGTTGGCGTCGACGGTGGTGTGCGCTTCGTTCGTGGTCGTGCTGAACGGGAGCACCGGCAGGATGTCGGAACGCTCTCCCGTGCGCGCGGCGATCACGGTCAGCTCCGTCATGCCCTGACGAACGGAAATGAACGCCGAACCCGAATGGCGCGGGCGGCGCAGCAGCTGCGCGCGCGTGATGAGATTTTCCGCATCCGTGTACGTGTACGTGATGCCGCCGTTCACGCGTTCGGTAAGGCGGCCATGCATCGCGAGCTCCGCACCGCGTGCGCGCGCGCGGCCCACATTCGAGAGCACGAAGCCGACGTTCGAGATCAGATCGCGATAGCGGTCCTGAAACAGCGTCAGCGAGATCGAGCCGTCGTGGAAGAAGTGCTCGATGCCTGCCTCGATGTTCCGGCTGCGCTCCGCGCGCAGGTTCGGATTGCCGCCGAATGGCGAATACATCTCGCCGACCGACGGCGCGCGGAACGCCTCGCCGTACGCTGCATGAATCTTGTTGCCGGCGAAGAGGAACGCGGCCGCGACGCGCGGCGAGGTCTCGCTGCCGAACGTTTCGTAGTCGTCGTAGCGCACGCCCGCGCTCAGCTCGAGTCGCGACGTGCCGATCGCGCGCGAGTAGCGATCCTCGGCGAACAGCGAACGCTCATTGCGCTCGCGGCCGAGGAAGTTCACGCCGAAGTTCGTGACATCGTCGACGCTCGTGTTTTCGTACTCCGCGCCCGCGACGATCGTGCCGATCGCGCTCTTCGTCCGCGTCGTGAACCGCGCACGCCGCGTCACGGCCTCGGTGTTCTGCATGAACGGACCGAACGGATCGTCGGGATCATCGAGCGTGTCCTCGCGGCGGTTTTCGGCGAGCAGCAGGTCATAGCTGAAGCGGCCGAGGATTTGGCCGATGGGAATCGCGATCTGGCGCTCGTTGCCGTCCTGACGGCGGGAGAGGCTCGGCACGAGCTGATCGAGCGACGCGTTGAGATTGGTGGGGATGCCGAGGTCGTACTGGGTGAAGCGGGCGGTGAGGCCGATGGAGAAATGTGAGGCGGTGGTCCAGCGCAGCGCCACGTTCGCGCTAGTCTGATCGAAGTCGTCATTACGCGCGAAGCCTGCGTCGTTGCGCGACTCGAACGCGCCGCTGAGCGCGAGGTTGCCGCTCACGTGCGACGCAGCGATCTGCGCGTTGCGCAGTTCGCGTCCGCCTGCTTCCACCTGCGCGCGCAGTTCGTTGCGCAGCGGAGAAGTCAGGATGTTGACCACTCCGGCCATGGCGTCGGAGCCGTACAGCGCGGAGTAGGGACCGCGCACGACTTCGATCTGCTCGACGCCGGCGGTCGAGAACTGTCCCCAGTCATAGCCGCCGAAGAACGGCGTGTTGATCTCGACGCCGTTCCACATCACCAGGGTGTGCGCGGCGTTCGCGCCGCGCGTGAAGAGCGAGGTCTGATGACCCGACGAGCCGATGCGGGCGACGGTGAGGCCGGGCACTTCGCGCAGCACGTCCGAGACGTCGCGTGCGAGACGATCGTCGATGTCTTCGCGCGTGATGACCGTGACGGTCGCGGGAGTTTCTTCGACGCGCTCGGGGAGCGCCGACGCGGTGACGACGATCTCTTCGCTGACGGTGGCAGGTTGCTGCGGCGGAGTCTGCGCAGCGAGCGGGATGGTGATGAGAAACGTAGAGAGGATGAAATGCTTCATGACGACTCCTTCCCTCCGAAGGGCGACGCGCAAACAGCAGCGGCGCACGCATGCGCGCTGCTGGTGGTGTTCGACCGGTCGGTCTCCTGGCTTCCGGGTCGTCCTTCTCACGCGCCCTTCCCGCGTTGTTGCAGTGGGGATTTCTTCGAAGAAATCAGAGCGTGAGTCGTCGCCGGTCACAGTGGCGGGGGCCGCGCCGGCATCACACCGGCTTCCCGTTCACCGCGTCGAACGCGAAATGGGAAAGAACAAGGGGGCGGATTCTAGCGCATGCGCAGCACCGCAGCGAGCGCGAGAAGCGACCCGAGAATCACCAGCGCCGTGGTCGACAACGCCGGCACCGCCGCGCCGGCACGAATCACGGCAGGCTCGGAGTAAATGATGTCGTCGACGGCGACGACGTCGTTGGGGGTGCACAACGGAAAGCCGCAGCCGGGGCCGTCGTTCGGTCCGAGAGCAACCGTCCCGGAGATGATGCGCACGCGGGCGATGCGTGGCTGGTGATCGGCGAACGTCAGGCCGACGAACGCGACATCGTGATCGCACGCCGCGACGTTCAATGCGCCGAGACTCTCGCCGCCTGCGCCGAAGAGCTCGATGGTTGCCCCGAAGTCGACGTCGGTCAGCATCGCTCCGAATGCATACACAAGCGCCGGTGTATTAGTACCTGGAACGAAGAAGCTGATGTCTGTGATGTTGCTGCCGAGCGGCGAGAACAATCGTTCCGGCGAGAACGCCACGAATGTCGCGGGATATGTCGGATTGATTTCGCCGAATCGAACTGGAGTACCGCTCGCCGCCGACGCGCTGACGCGCAGGCCGGTGCCGGGCGTCGACAGCAGCACGCCGCGCGGCGAGTTGCTGTTGAAGTAGTTCGCAGGAAGGTTGTTCGGTGACGCGAATGCGTCGGGCACGTCGTCCCAGTTGATCTCGCGGCGCAAACCGCCGAACGAGCCATTCGGAGCGGCAACAGTGCCGCCACCGATGTCGGCGCGAAACTGGTCGCGCGCGGTCGTTGCCGCCGCGCCGACACCGGAACGCACGACGACCTGCGCCGAGGCGCGCAGCGACACGAACGCGAGAAACAACGCAACGGCGAATCTTTTTCGATCTCTCATTTCGGCCTGTTCCCGAACTTCTTGTACAACAACGTATGCCTCGAGTCGGTCGAGATTTCCTCGCCGGCGATGAACACGCGCTGGATGTTCGTGCGGAACTCGAGCGGGTCGCCGTCGGTGACGATCAGACTCGCTTCCTTGCCTACTTCGAGCGACCCGAGGCGATCGGCGACGGCCCAGATTTGGGCGGGGTAGAGCGTGATCGCGCGCAGCGCTTCTTCCTTCGGCAACCCGAACGCAGCGGCCGTCGCGGCCTGATACGGCAGGTTGCGGGTGTTGTGCGCGTCCTGCGTCTGAATCGCGAAACGAATGCCGTTCTGGAACAGCACGCTGGCGTTGCTGTAAACCGCGTCGTACGCATCATCTTCGCGCTGCGGCAGATCGAGAATGGGGCCTAACAGCACAGGAACGTTGCGCGACTTCAGCTCGGAGACCACGCGTGCGGCGTCCTGCGCGCCGGCCACGATGACGCGCAGGTGAAACTCGTCGCCGAATGCGAGGGCGGCGCGGATGTCGCGCGCCTGATCAGCGTGCATCACCACGGGCATGTGCCCTTCGACCACCGGCACGAGCGCCTCGAGAATGAGATCGCGATCGAAGCGCGCCGTGCGTGCGCTCGCCGCTTTCGCGTACGACTGCGCATCGCGGAAGAGATCGCGCAGACGATCGATCTGTTTTGTGTAGCTCTTCGTTCTCTCTTTCTCTGCTTCTTCTTCCTGCGGCACGTCTGCGAGCGGTGCGCTGCGGAGGCGCGGGAAGAAGATGTTCATCGCAGCGCCGGCTTTCACCACCATCTGCGGCGGCGTCCAGCCCGCGAGCTGAATGAGCGCGCTCTGTCCGGAGACGATTCCGCCGCTCGGCGTGCTGACCACGTGCGTGACGCCGTTGACGCGCGTCACCGGAATCAGCTCGCTGTGCGGGTTGATCGCCACCGCCGCCTGCGCGTTCGGATTGAAGTCGCCGAGTTCGGACGTATCGACCGTTCCGGGCACAGAGTCGATCTCGATCAACCCGACCGAGGATCCGGAGTCGATCATTCCCGGATAGACGAACGAGCCGCGCGCGTCGATCACCGTGGCATTCGCGGGAACCTCGACGTTCGCGCCGATGGCGGTGATCACGCCGTTGGAGAAGACGATGGTGCCGTTGGCAATCGGCGCGCTGCTGACCGGAACGATGGTCGCGTTGCGAATGGCGATGGTCGGTTTGACGCCGGGATTGTTGGGGATGATGGATTGGGCGAAGAGGGAGGAAGCGGCGAGGAGGATGAGTGTGAGCGCAAGCAAGCTCGCGGCGCGACGTGTGCGCGTCCCGCGCGACCCCTCACCCGGCCCTGCGCTTCGCTCCGGGCCACCCTCTCCCCGCAAGCGGGGCGAGGGGCGAACGGCGGCAGTGCGCGCGGCAGGCAGACCTTCGCCCTTGCGGGGAGAGGGGCGAACAGCGGCAGTGCGCGTGGCAGGTAGACCTTCGCCCCGCTTGCGGGGAGAAGGTGCCCGGAGGGCGGATGAGGGGCGTTGCGTCAAAACATTCATTTCGCACCTTCCTTCGGCTTCGCCGCCGCGTCTTCCTTCGCCAGCCGCTCCGCTTTCTCGCGCTTTTCCGCTTCGCGACGCTGCACGTCCTGCTGCCGGTCGAAGTAGATCTCTCCTTCGATCATCGTCGTCTCCACGCGTGCGTAACTCGACAGCGGGTGTGCGGTCCAGATCACGAGGTCGGCGTCTTTGCCGGTGTCGATCGAGCCGAGGCGGTCGTCGAGGCGGAGCTCCTTCGCGGGATTGATCGTGCAGAGACGCAGCGCCTCGTCCTCATTGAGGCCGCCGTATTTCATCGACTTGGCGGCGTCATGATTGAGATGCCGCGCGAGCTCGTCGGAATCGGAGTTGACCGAAACGGTCACGCCATTCCGCGTCATCAAAGCCACGTTGTACGGCGTCGCGTCATACGCCTCGGCCTTGTAGCCCCACCAGTCGATGAACGTGCCGGCGGTCGCGCCATGCGCCACGATCTCGGGCGCGACTTTGTAGCCTTCGAGCACGTGCTGCAGCTCGCGAATTTTGAAACCGAATTCGTCCGCGATGCGCAGCAGCATCACGATTTCGTCGGCGCGATACGAATGCGCGTGCACGTCGATGCGCCCCGCGAGAATGTCGGCCATCGTTTCCATGAGGAGGTCGCGGCGCGGCGGAATCGCCGCCTCGCCACGCTTGCGTTTCGCCTCGTATTCATCGCGTTGCGCGAGGTAGTCGCGCGCATCGGTGAACGACTTGCGGATCACTTCCTCCACGCCCATGCGCGTGGCGGGATACTGGCGTGGCTGCCCCTCCGGCGGACGAAAGTTCGCCGACTTTGGATTCTCGCCAAGGGCAAACTTGATGGTGCGCGGTGCACTGGCGACGATCCATTCGGAAACGGGCCGCCCCCACTTCCACTTGACGATCTGACTCTGGCCGCCGATCGCGTTCGCCGAACCATGCAGCACGAGCGCGGTGGTCGTGCCGCCGGCGAGCTGGCGATACGCGGAGACGTCTTCGTTCGTCAGCACGTCCTGGATGCGCACCATGCCCGTGTTCGGAAGCGAGACTTCGTTGACGCTTCCTTCGACGCCGGTGTGGCTGTGCGTATCGATGATGCCCGGCAGGACGAACTTGCCGGTGGCGTCGATCACGCGCGCGTTTGCGGGCGCGGCGATGTCGCGGCCGACCGCGGCGATCTTGCCGTTGCGAATGAGCACCGAGCCGTTCTCGATCGTGCCGTGGGTGATGGTCAGCAGCGTCGCGTTGCGAATCAGCGTCACGCGTTCCTGCGCGCTGAGCGTCGCGGCTGTGAGTGCGAGTGCGAGAAGCGCTTTTCTCATTTCGATCTGCTCCCGCTGAATTCGAAGTTGCCGATGGTCGTGGCGACCGTGCCGTTCATCGTGTCGCCATTGAGCGTGCCGCGGAACACCCAGTCGGAGGCTTCGGCGTCGTTCTGCGCGTTCGCGGAGAACGCGAAGTCGAATGCCGTTCCGTCGAACGTTCCGGGGCGAAGCTCGCCGCTTCCGCGATCGCCCGAGAACGTCCCCGTCACCCGCCCCGCCTCGGCGCGCAGCGTGACCTGAATGGCGATCGTTCCCTGCGGCGCGCGCACGGTGAGATTCCACGTGCCGTCGATCGCGGATGCAGCGGCAGTGGCAGTCGTTCCAGAAGCCGCGTCGCTCTTCTTCTCGTCTTTCTTGTCGGGTGCGGGCAGACGGATCTCGCGGCCGTCGACGAACACGCGCGTCACACGCGCGTCTTTGTTGTCGAACAGAGGCTTGTCGCTGATGACGACGTTGGCAATCTTGCCGCGTTCGAGCGATCCGAGCTGGCGATCGACGCCGAAGATGCGCGCGGGCGTGATCGTCACCGCCCGCAATGCATCGTCGGCGGACAGTCCGTTCTCGACCGCTTTCCGGACGCCGGGAACGAAGTCGCCCGTTTTCGCGTCGCCGCTGACGAGCGCGAACGTCGCGCCGCTCTTTGCCAGCGCGGCGGGCGAAGTCGGCGCGAGCTGCCGTTCGCGAATCACGCGCAGCGGCTGATCTTCGCGATCTTCTTTGTCCGACGGCGCGACGGGCCACTTCACGGAGACGAGCACCGGCACGTCGCGCAGTTCGTTCGCGAATGAATACGCGTGACGCGCGCCGGAGAGGATGATGCGAAGGTTGAACTCGCGCGCGAGCGTCTGCGCGCGCCGCATCATCAGTTCCGAGTCGGCGATGAAGACGACCGGCAGATCGCGCCGCAACACCGGACCGAGCGCCGCGAGCGACGCGCTTTCCGCGGGGCGCTGCAGACCGGCAGGAGCTCGCTGGTAGATCTCGCGCGCGGAGGCATATTGCTGCGCGTCGAGGAGCGTCTGCCGCAGGTACGCAATGACGCCCATGAGGCTGTCCGGAAAGGTCCAGGTGGGGCGGGTGTTGAAGCCGATCTGCAGCGCGGCGGGGCTCTTGATGACGCGCGACTCGACCGGGCCTGTGCCGAGGTTGAGGATGACGGATTGGCCGTTGAAGATGCCGAAGGTGGGGGCGGTGAGAATCGTCGTCACGCCGGTCGCACGGCGCGCATCTCCGTCGTCGTCGCTCAGCGTCACGTTGCGCGCTGCGAGCGCGTCGGGGCCGGGCTCAGATGTTTTCGCGTCGCGCTTCGGCGTCGTGAATCCGAGCGAGGTCTGCGCGTCGAAGAGGCCGGGGTAAACGTGCGCGCCGGTGGCGTCGATGATCGTCGCGTCGGCGGGGAGCGTCGCGTTCGCGCCGACGGCTTCAATGAGGCCGCCGCGAATGACGACCGTACCGTTCGCGATCGCCGGGCCGGACGCGGGATGCACGGTGCCGCCGGTGATCGCATAGACGCCCGGCGGCTCCGCAAAGAGCGCCGGTGCAGCGAGGAAAAGAAGCATGGCGACGCATCGCCGGAGAGTCATGCACACCTCCCGAAGGCGGCGATCATAGGGCACGCAGGATTGCCTGTCCTGCACAAATTGCGTACTCTCGTCGAACTTCGGGTTCCGGCCATGGTCCTCTTCAATTACGCGACGAAGGAAATCACGGCCAAGATCGTCTATTACGGTCCTGGCCTCTGCGGTAAAACGACGAATCTGCAATTCGTCTACGACTCGCTGCCGTCGAACAACAAGAGCAAGATGCTCTCGCTGGCGACGAAGACGGACCGCACGCTGTTCTTCGATTTCCTGCCGCTGGATCTCGGAAAAATCCGCGGCATGCGCACCAAGCTGCAGCTCTACACGGTGCCTGGTCAGGTCTATTACAACTCGACCCGCCAGCTGGTGCTGAAAGGCGCCGACGGGGTCGTGTTCGTCGCGGACAGTCAGGATTTCGCGGTCGATGCGAATCTCGAGTCGCTGCAGAATCTCGAGGACAATCTCAAGCGCCAGGGCGTCCGCCTGCGCGAGATGCCTCTGGTGATTCAGTACAACAAACGCGATCTGCCGAATGCCCTCTCGGTCGCGGAGCTGCAGAAGGAAGTCAACAAGCAGAACGTCCCCGCCTTCGAGTCCGTCGCCACGACCGGCCTCGGCGTCGAGGAGACGCTCAAGGGCATCACGCAGCTCGTGCTCTCGCACCTCGTCAAAAAGTACGGTCTCGAAGGGGCCGAGCCGCTCGAGAAGGAAATCCAGATTCTCAACGCGCCGACGCCGCGTGCCGAGCGTACGGAGTCGCTCTGGGACGATGACGATGAGCCGTTCGGCGATACGGTGACCACGCCGCCGCCGGCGGCTGCTGCTGCACCCGCGCCTGCTCCTGCCTCCACGCGCACGCCGATTCCGTTGTCGGCCGTCAGCGATGCGGAGTTCGAGCTCGACGATGCGTCGGATGACAGCATCCCGCTCGTGGCGACGGAGCTGCTTCCGTCACACGCGCCGGCAGCCGCACCTGCTGCAGCTGCGACCGCGGCGCTCTACGCGAATCCGTTCGATGATGTGACCGATTTCTTCAGCGCTCCCGCGAGCGCACCTGCTGCCGCCGCGGCGATGCCGATCGAGGTGCCGACAACGTCCATCGAGATTCCGCTGCCGCAGGGGATCCTCGAGTCTCTGCCGATTCTCGGCGAGCAGCCGGCGGCGAAAACGGTTGCCACGCCTCCCTCAGCCGACCGCCGCAGCACGGATGGTCTGGTGAAGGAAGTGAGCATCCCCCTCAATCTGTCGATGGACGAGCTGCGGCAGCACCGCCGCTTGCGCCTCAAGATCACGCTCGACGTGAATCTATTGCCCTGACGCGTTGTTTGCCGGAACCAACGGAGGAGTGGTCGAGTGGTTTAAGGCAGCGGTCTTGAAAACCGCCGTACCGGGAACGGTACCGTGGGTTCGAATCCCACCTCCTCCGCCAGACGGCGACGCGCGCGGGAATTGATCTCCTGCGCTTTACCCTTTACCATTCGCGTTCCTGCCACCAACGGAGAGATGGGTGAGTGGCTTAAACCAGCGGTTTGCTAAACCGCCGTAGGGGGTAAACCTCTACCGAGGGTTCGAATCCCTCTCTCTCCGCCATCGCGCACACGCTACTCCACCTCGATCTTCTCCAACCCCTTCGTCGCCGGCCCATTGAGCACCGATCCATCGGGCTGGTAGCGCGAGCCGTGACATGGGCAGTCCCAGGTCCGTTCCGCGTTGTTCCACGCGACGTCGCATTTCATGTGCGAGCAGACCGGCGAGACGGTGAAGAGCGTGCCGGCTTCGTCGCGATACGCAGCGACTTTCCGGCCGCCGAGCATCACGATCTTCGCTTCGCCGCCATGCACCTCGTCGAGGCTCGTTCCTTCGACGTCGCGCGTGGTGAGGCGATCGGACAACAGATGCGCGGCCGCGCTGAGGTTCTCCTGCACAAAGTCGCGCGTGGTGATGTGCGGGCGCTGGCGATGCACGTCGAACACCGCCGCCCACGGATTCTCGACGCCGGTAATGAGATCGCTGACGATGCGCGCGCCCACGGTGCCCAGCGTCATGCCCTGACCGGAGTAGCCGGTGGAGACGTAGATGTGATTCGAGCCGCCGATGAGAGGGAGTCCGCCGTCCGGCTCGATGATCTGTCCCGACCAGCGATACGCGAGCGGCAACGCGCCCCACAACTCGCGCACGTACGCCTCCAGCCGTGCGAACGCCCCTTCGGTGTCTTCCTCTTCGCCGGTGTGATGGTCTTCGCCGCCGACGATCATGAACGTCCCCTCGGCGGTCTCCTGCCAGCGCGTGTAGTGATACGGATCGGCGGTGTCCCAGAAGAGCCCTTCCGGATGTTCGCCTTCGACGCGATACGCGACGGCGTACGTGCGATACGGATGCGCTTTGAAATGCGCCTGCTGGAAGCCGGAGATGGGGACGTACGTCGCTTCGAATACGTCCGTCGCCGTCGCACGCGCGCCATCGGCCGTTTCGACGACGCACGGGTCGCCTGCAGTGACGGACGTGACGTGCGTCCGCTCGAAGATGCGCACGCCCGCGGCGACGCATGCTTTCGCAAGACCGGCCAGATATTCGTACGGATGGAACTGCGCCTGGTCCGGCCACACGATCGATCCCCGCGTCGCAAACGGCAGCGGCACCTCGGTCACCCACTGCGCTTCGAGTCCCGCCTCACGCGCGGCCGCCGCCTCGTTCTTCAGCTCGGACACATGCTTGCGCTTTTCCGTATAGCTGTAGCCCGGCACGCGCTTGAAATGACAATCGATCGAGTGACGCTCGACGAGTGATGCGATCGTCTCGAGCGCGCTGCGCTGCGCATCCGCAACCAGACGCGCTTCATCGATCGAGTACTTGCGGCGGATGTAGTTATAGCCCGCATCCATCGCCACGGTGATGTGCGCGGTGGTGTTTCCGGTGTCACCGCCGCCAATCGCCTCACGCTCGAAGAGCAGCACGCTTTTGCCTCGCTCGGCGAGCATCAGCGCGGCGGTGAGACCAGTGATTCCGGCACCGATGACGATGACATCTGCGTGCAGTTCTCCGCGAAACGGATCGAAGCGGGGAGCGTCGCCGGAGGCGAGCCAGAGAGAGGTCGTGCGCTGTTCCATCGCTCGCGCCAAGGCAAGAAATATGCGCGTTTTTCTAAGAAATCCTGAAAAGTCGACGGTCGCGCCGGGCACGCTTCGTGCTCGATCCTGAGACCGCCACTCGAGGACGAGGAGCACGCATTCAGACAATTATTGAAACCCCGAAGGAGACACCGTCATGGCAACCAGTAAGCGCGGTTTCGCGTCGATGGACGCGGCGAAGCAACGTGAAATTGCAAGCAAGGGCGGACGTGCAGCGCACGCCAAAGGAACAGCCCACGAATTCACCTCGGACGAGGCTCGTGTGGCCGGCCGCAAAGGCGGCGAAGCTGTAAGTCGTGACCGCGCCCACATGGCTGCGATC
>JALYOB010000496.1 GCA_030857085.1 Acidobacteriota bacterium
TCCTCGGCTCGATCGCCAAAGGAACCATTCAATCGATCGACACGCGCGAGGCCGAAAAGGCGCGCGGCGTCGTGCGCGTCTTCACGCATCTCAATGCGCCGAAACTCGGGCCGAAACGTTCCACTGAAGAAGCGCCGCCGCGCGGCAATCAGGAAGAACGCGACAAGTCGTTCCGCCCGCTGCAATCGGAGCGCACTTACTTCAATGCACAGCCGGTGGCGCTCGTCGTCGCCGAAACGTACGAACAGGCGCGGCACGCCGCACGTCTGGTGAAGCTCACCTACAACGCGGAAAAGCACGTCACGGATACCGAGGCGGTGCGAGAGAGTGCGCATGTTCCGCCGCGTGCGCCGGATCGGACGCGCGGCAATCCGCAGGAAGCCATGCGCAATGCGCCGGTGAAAATCGAGGCCGAATATCGCATTCCGATCGAACACCACAATCCGATGGAGCCGCATGCCGCCGTCGCCTTCTGGCAGGGCGACAAGCTGACCATCTTCGACAAGACGCAGGACGTTTATGGCGTGCGCGCGCATCTCGCCTCGAGCTTCAATGTGGCCGAAGAGGATGTGAACGTGGTCTCCCCCTTTGTGGGCGGCGCGTTCGGATCGTCGCTGCGGCCGAACTACTACCCTGCCCTCACCGCAATGGCCGCGCGCGAGCTCAAGCGGCCGGTGAAAGTCGTCTATACGCGGCGGCAGATGTTCACAGGCCACGGGTATCGGCCGTACACCATTCAGAAGGTCGCTCTCGGCGCCGATCAGGCGGGGAAGCTCGCCTCGATGATTCACGAGGCAACGCACAATACGTCGTCGTTCGAAGAGTTCAATGACGGCACCACCAATTTCACCCGTCAGGTGTATGCCTGTCCGAATCTCTACGCGCCGATCAAAGTCGCCAGTCTCGATCTCAATACGCCGACCTGGATGCGCGCGCCGGGCGCCGTCAGCGGCATGTTCGCGCTCGAATGCGCGATGGACGAGCTGGCGTATGCACTGAAGATCGATCCGCTCGAACTGCGCCTGATCAATTACGCGGAAACCGATCCCGAGAGCGGAAGGCCGTTCTCCAGTAAAGCGCTGCGCGAGTGCTATCGCCTGGGTGCGGAGAAATTCGGCTGGAAGAACAGGAAATTCGAGCCGCGCTCCATGCGCGACGGACATCTTCTCGTCGGCTGGGGCATGGCCACCGGCGTATGGGGCGCATTTCAGCGGCCGGCCAGCGCGCGCATCACCTTTCGCGCCGACGGCACTGCGCATGTCGCCAGTGCAACGAGCGACATCGGCCCCGGCACCTACACCGTCATGACCATGATCGCCGCCGAATTCCTCGGCATTTCGCCGGACAAAGTGCAGTTCGAGCTCGGCGACACGAAGTTCCCCCGCGCGCCGTCACAGGGCGGCTCACAAACCACTTCCAGCGTCGGCTCGGCCGCGCGCGGCGCGGCGCTCGCGGTCGCGGCGCGTCTTCTCACGCTGGCCAATCAGGATACGAACTCGCCGCTGCAGAACGCGGCCATCGACGACGTCGAAATGCTCGACGGTCAGCTGCGCCTCAGAAGCGATCCCGCGCGTGCGGTGAATGTCGCCGAGGTGATGCGGCGGGGTGGATTGAGCGACATTACGGAGACGTTCGATTCCAAACCGTCGCCCGAGCGCCAGAAATACGCGACCCTCGCCCACGGCGCACAATTCGTCGAAGTCAAAGTCGATCCCGACCTCGGGCAGGTGCGCGTCACACGCGCCATTGAAGTCACCGCCTGCGGGAAAATCATCAATCCGAAGGCATCGCACAGTCAGGAAATCGGCGGCGTGGTCTGGGGCATCGGCATGGCGCTGCAGGAGGCGACCGAGATCGACCACCGCTTCGGCCGGATCATGAACCCGTCACTCCAGCACTATCACGTGCCCGTCAATGCCGACGTGCATGAGATCGAGACCGTGTTCGTCGAGGAAGACGATCGCATCGTCAATCCGCTCGGCGTCAAAGGGATGGGCGAGCTCGGCATGGTGGGCATTCCGGCCGCGATTGCGAACGCCGTGTTTCACGCGACCGGCAGACGCATTCGCGACCTGCCGATCACGCCCGACAAATTGCTATGACGTCGCCAGTGACTACAGCGCCGCGGCAAAGTCTTTCCAATGCGCCTGCAGTTGCGCGCGTTCGGCCTCGCTCTTCTGGTCGAACGCGCGCCGCAGGTCTTCGGCGTTGAGGTTCGGGTCGAGGTCGTGGTCGATGAGGAACTGCCGGTACTTTGCTTTGTCATCCGGCGCGGTGGCGGGCGGAAAATTGTCTTCGCTCATCCCCGCATTCTGCATCGAGTTCACCAGCTTCTCCCGTCTCCGCGAACGCCGCGCGTGCATTAGAGTGCGGCGGTGAAGTCGGGCAATCCGCATCTGCAGATTCATTTCTGCGTCGTGCTGTGGGGATTCACGGCCGTATTCGGGCGGCTGATCTCGCTCCCCGCGCTGCCGCTGGTGTGGTGGCGCATGATGCTCGTGGCGGCGATGCTCGCGACATTTCCGCGGATCTGGCGCGAAGTGCGACGCCTGCCGGTGTCGCTCCTCGCCGCGTACGCCGGCATCGGGATGATCATCGCGCTGCACTGGCTGACGTTTTACGGCGCGATCAAAGTCGCAAACGCCTCGGTCGGCGCAACGTGCATGGCCCTCGGTCCGGTGTTTCTGGCGATCATAGAGCCGCTGCTCGTCAAGCGGCCGTTCGACTATCGCGAACTGCTCCTCGGCGCGGCGGTCATTCCGGGCGTGGTGCTCGTGGTCGGCGGCGTGCCGTCGGGCATGCGGCTCGGCATTGCGATCGGCGCGTTGTCGGCGCTGCTCGTCGCGATCTTCAGCACGTTCAACAAACTCCTCGTACATCGCGCCGATCCGCTTGCGGTGACCGCGATCGAATTGAGCGCGGGCGCTGCGCTGCTGACGGTGGTCATCGCATTGACGCCGGGGCGTGACGCGTCGTTCGTCCTTCCCGGCGCGCGCGACGCGATCTATCTCGTGATTCTCGCCGCCGGCTGCACGATCGTGCCGTTCACGATCGCGCTCGTCGCGCTGCGGCAACTCTCCGCGTTCGCGGCGCAACTGGCGGTGAATCTCGAGCCGGTGTACGCGATCATCCTCGCCACCATGCTCCTCGGCGAGCACCGCCAGCTCGGGCCGGAATTTTATGCGGGAGTGATGATCATCCTCACGCTCGTCTTCGCCTATCCGCTCATCGTGCGCCGCACGCCCGCGGCCGCGCATCCGGAGGAACTGAGCGCGGTCGAGGAGACTCGAACGTGACGCGCATCGCGGCGGTCGTTCTCGCGGCGGGCTCGTCGTCGCGCATGGGATCGCCGAAGCAACTGCTGCGCTTCGGCGGGATCACGCTTCTGCGACGCGCAACCCTCGCGGCAATCGACGCGGGCTGCGATCCGGTGGTCGTCGTCACGGGCGCGCACGCGGAACTCTCGCGACAGGAACTCGAAGGACTGCACGTACGCGAAGCGATCAATCGCGACTGGGAATCAGGAATGGCGTCGTCGATCCGCAGCGGCATCGAAGCCGCGCGCGATTGCGATGCGGCGGTGCTGATGCTGTGCGATCAACCGCGGGTCGATGCGCATGTGATCGCGCAGCTCATCGCCGCGTTTCGCGAGAACGATGCGCCGATCGTCGCCTCGTCGTATGGCGGGAGCTTCGGCGTGCCGGCGTTGTTCAGCAGTGTGCTGTTCGACGAGTTGACGCAGTTGCACGGCGCCGCGGGCGCGAAACAGATCATCGCGAAGCAGATTGCCGACGCAAAGCTCATTGCGTTCGCGGGCGGCGAGACCGACGTCGATACGCCGGAAGACTTCCAGCGCCTGCTCGAGCACGACTGATATGGAGTGCGGCGACGCCAGTCGCCGCTTTCACTCATGTGG
>JALYOB010000497.1 GCA_030857085.1 Acidobacteriota bacterium
GTGATGGGACGCCCAGTGTCATCCTGAGCCGCCGGAGGCGCGACAGCGCCGCAGGACGGTCGAAGGATCCCCTGCCTGCAGCGCGTGTCTCGTGCATCCGCAGGGGATCCTTCGACCGTCCTCCGGCGCTGCGCGCCTCCGGCGGCTCAGGATGACACGCGTGGTTGTCCGTTATCCGTTGTCCGTCCGGGGCGATGCTCCGCCTTGAACGGACAACGAACAACGGAGAACGCGCGAGCGAACGCGAGCGCTACTTCACATTCCTCGCCGGCTCTCGCCGCCATCGCTGCGCGATCGGCATATCCCGTCCACTCCCGAACGCCTTCGCCGAAACGCGGATCGCCGGCGCGGCCTGCTGGCGTTTGAACTCGTTCGTGTCGACGAGCTTGAGAATGCGGGCGACGAGCTCGCGGTCGAAGCCGTGGGCGACGATCTCGTCGACCTCTTTGAACTCCTCGATGTAGAGCTTGAGAATCCCGTCGAGGACGTCGTATGGCGGGAGGCTGTCCTGGTCGGTTTGATTCGGACGCAGTTCGGCGGACGGCGCTTTCGTGAGCGTTGACTCGGGGATCAGCACGCGCTTGCGGTTCATCCAGCGCGAGACGCGATAGACCATCGTCTTGTACACGTCGCCGAGGAGGGCGAGGCCGCCGGCCATGTCGCCGTATAGCGTGCAGTAGCCGACCGCGAGCTCCGACTTGTTGCCGGTCGTCACCACCATCGCGCCGGTGCGATTCGACCACGCCATGAGAATGTTGCCGCGGATGCGCGCCTGCACGTTCTCGTTCGTGGTGTCAAATTTCTTCTCGTTGAAGAGCGTGTCGAGCGCCGTTTCGTACGGCTGATAGAGCTCGGCGATCGGCACGATGTGAAAGGCGATGCCGAGGTTGTTCGCGAGTTCGCGGGCGTCATGGATGGAGTGATCGGAAGAGAACTGTGAAGGCATGGCGATGCCGGTCACATGTTCCGGTCCGAGCGCTTCCGCGGCGATGGCGGCGGTGAGCGCGGAGTCGATGCCGCCGGAGAGGCCGATCACGACGTCGCGAAAACCGCATTTGCGGATGTAGTCGCGGAGGCCGAGGATCAGGCCGCGGCCGATTTCCTCCTCTTCGCTGAGCGAGAGGACCATCTCGCACGGACTGCCCTGCAACTGCACGAGCGAGCCATGCTCCTCGAATGCCGGCGCGCAGAAAATTGTCGTGCCGCTTTTGTCGAACACGATCGACGAGCCGTCGAAGAGCAGCTCGTCATTGCCGCCCACCTGGTTGACGTAGACCAGCGGCGCGTCGTAGCGATGGGCGATCTTCGAAAAGATCTCCCACCGCGCGCGGCGCTTGCCCGCGTTGAACGGTGACGCGGAGATGTTGAGAAAGATCTCCGCGCCCTGGCGCGCGAGCTCGTCGACCGGATTCCGGCAGTAGAGCTTCGTGCCGAACGCCTCGTCATCGAACCAGAAGTCCTCACAGATCGAGACGCCGACGCGGCGGCCGGCGATCTCGACGCAGCGCACGTTCCGTCCCGGCTCGAAGTAGCGCATTTCGTCGAACACGTCGTACGTCGGCAGGAGCGTCTTGTGCTGCTCGAGCAGCACCTTGCCGTTGCGGGCGATGATGGCCGCGTTGTGCAGCGGCTTGCCGCACCAGGTTTCGCTGCGCACGATGCAGCCGAAGATGAGCGTGGTCTCGCCGGTCATCGCCACGAGCTCGTTCTTCACCTGCTGCGCGGCGTCGATGAAGAACGGGCGGTCGAGTAAATCGCGAGGCGGATAGCCGGTGACCGCGAGCTCGGGGACGAGCACGACGTCTGCGCCGGCACGCACGCCGTCGTCGTAGGCGCGGCGGCTCTGCTCCGCATTCGACTGCAATGCTCCGATGGTGGTGTTGATCTGACCGATGTAGACCTTCATCGCTCTTCTAACTTTTCAATCCGCGGGCCGTCTCAACCTGCGAACGACAACGTAACGCAACTTGTCCGCGAGAGGGAACCATGAGACGCATCTCCGCGCTGCTCGCCGTCTGCCTCACCACGCAAATCACTGCTCAATCGGCGCCAACTACGAAGGTCGTTGTGAGCGAAAAACGGGAGTTTCAGGCCGTCCGCGCCGCAAAATCGCCCATCGTCGATGGCGATCTCTCGGACGAGGCGTGGCAGAACGCGCCGGAGCTGACCGGCTTCACCCAGCGCGAGCCGGATGAAGGCAAGCCGGCCACGCAGCAGACGCGCGTGAAGGTCGTATATGACGATGACGCGATCTACTTCGGCGCGTTCATGGAGGACGCGGGTCCGGTCACGCCTCTCCTCGCGCGCCGTGACACGGATTTCGGCAACGGCGACTTCATCAAGTTCTCGGTCGACTCGCAGCACGACCGGCAGAACGGCGCCGCCTTCATCGTCAATGCGTCGAACGTGCAGTCGGACTCGATTCTCTTCAACGACATTGCGGACGATTCGAGCTGGGACGGCGTCTGGAACTCGGCCACGAAAATCACCGACAAGGGATGGTTCGCGGAAGTGCGCGTCCCGTTCTCGCAATTGCGCTTTCCCGATCGCGAAACGCATACGTGGGGCTTCAATGTGACCCGCTGGAACGCGCGGCTGCACGAAATGTCGCGCCTCGTCTTCACGCCGCGCACCGAGACCGGCTTCGTTTCCCGCTTCGGCGATCTGAGCGGCATCAGCGGCGTGCACCCGAAGCGTTCCCTGGAAGTGGTGCCGTATGGCGTCGCGCGTACCGACCTGCGCAGCCGTCCCGATAATCCTTTCGTTGAATCGTCTGCCCATCGCGCCGATGCGGGCGTGGACGTCAAATATGGCCTCACCTCCAATCTCACTCTGACCGGCACGATCAATCCTGATTTCGGTCAGGTGGAAGTCGATCCGGCGGTATTGAATCTCAGTCAGTTCGAGACGTTCTTTCCCGAAAAGCGGCCGTTCTTTACAGAAGGCGCGAGCGTGTTCCGTTTCGGCAATAGTCCTGCACAGAGCCGCTGGGGCTTCAATGTCTGGTTCCCGACGTTCTTCTATTCGCGCCGCATTGGCCGCGTGCCGCAGGGGTGGATCGACGAAGCCGACTACGTCGACACCCCCTCCGAAACCACCATCCTCGGCGCCGCGAAAATTACCGGCAAATTGGGCAAGGGGTGGTCGGTCGGCCTCCTCGACGCATTGACCGATCGCGAGCAGGCGTGGTTCCGCGACGGCGCACATACGGGGAAAACGACCGTCGAGCCGATGACGAATTACCTCGTCGGCCGTGCGACCAAGGAGTACGGCAAGGACTCGCGGGCCGGCTTCATGTTCACCTCCGTCAATCGCCGCCTCAGTGAAAATCTGAAGCCCGAATTGCGCGAAAGCGCCTATTTCGCGGGCGCGGACGGCTATACCCGCTTCAAAGACAAGACGTGGCTCATCGACTGGTATGCAGGGACGTCGCTCATTGAAGGATCGGCCGAGGCGATTGAGCGCGCACAGAAGAGCTCCGCGCGCTATTACGCCCGTCCCGATGCGAGCCATGTGGAGCTCGATCCCACCCGCACCTCCCTCACCGGCTGGGCGGCGCGCTCGATGCTGGCGAAGCAGAAAGGCAAATGGCGCCCGAACATTCAGGTGCAGGCGCTCTCGCCCGGATTCGAGATCAATGACGTCGGCTTCCTGCCGCGCACCGACGCCATTTCCACTCACGCGCTCGTGCAGTACGTCGATACGGATGCGAAAAAGTACACGCGCGAGATCAATGCGTGGGTCGGTAAATATCAGAACTGGAATTTCGACGGCGATCGCACCGCGAATGGCCTTTCCAGCGAGCTGTATCTGCAGCTGAAGAATTACTGGTATGTCGATTTCGGATTGTCGGGCGGCGAGCGGCGGATGGATGACCGCATTACGCGCGGCGGCCCGGTCATGCTC
>JALYOB010000096.1 GCA_030857085.1 Acidobacteriota bacterium
TCGCCGAAGCGCGCCTCTATCGCACCGGGGATCTCGGCCGCTGGCGCGACGACGGTGCGCTCGCGTTCCACGGCCGTCTGGATACGCAGGTGAAGCTGCGCGGTTACCGCATCGAGCTCAGTGAGATCGAAGAAGCGCTGCGCCGCTGCAACGGCGTGCGCGATGCGGTCGCAGTCGTGCGCGGCGACGAGCTCGATGCCGCGGTCACCGGTACGAACCTCGATCGCGAGCGCCTGCGCGTTGCACTCACGCGCACGCTGCCGCCGTACATGCTGCCGAGCCGCATCGAAGTGCTCGATGCGATTCCGCTCACCACCAGCGGCAAGGCCGATCGCGCACGCATTGCGACGGAGCTCGAACGCCGCGCCGCCGTTCTGCCGCACGCCGCGACCGCGCCGCGCAATCGCGTCGAAGCCGCGCTGGCCGAAATGTGCCGCGAGATCGTCGGCAACGAGATCGATCTCGACGAAGACTTTTTCCTTGCCGGTGGCCACAGCCTGAAGGCGATGCAGTACGCCGCGCGCATCCGCCGCGAGCTGCACGTCGACGCCGCCGTGCGCGACATCTTCGAGCATCCGACCATCGCCTCGCTCGCCACCGCACTGTCGTCGCGCGGCCACGCCGATCGCGAGCCGATCGTCGCCACCGCGCAGCAGGCCGACTATCCGCTCTCGCATGCGCAGCAGCGCATCTGGCTGACCGATCGCATCAGCGGTCCATCGGCCGCGTACAACATGCCCGCCGCATATCTCTGCGGCCCCGGCCTCGATCTCGCGCGCCTCGAAGCCTGCTTCACACAGCTCGTCGCACGGCACGAAGTGCTCCGCACGAACTTCATCGAGCGGGGAGGGCAGCCGCGGCAAATCGTCCGCGACGCCACTCCGTTCGAGCTCGACGTCATCGACCTCGGCTCGCATCGCGACGGCGAATCGATGGCGCGCCGCATTGCCGCCGACGAAGCGGCGCGGCCGTTCGATCTCGAACGCGATCGCCTCGTGCGCGCGACCGCCGTCCGCATGCGCGACGGCCGCACCGCGCTGATCGTGGTGATGCATCACGTCATCGGCGACGGCTGGTCGATTCAACTGCTGTCGCGCGAGCTGGCCGAGTTGTACGCCGGGCGCGAGCTGCCGCCGCTCGCGTTGCAGTACCGCGATTACGCCGCGTGGGAAGCAGCGCACGACTTCGACGCCGACGAACGCTGGTGGCTCGACGTGCTGTCCGGCGAACGCGCGCCGAAGCCGGTGCCGTTCCCATCGCGCGGCGATGCGAACGGCGGCGGCATCGAGCAGGTCACGCTCGACGCCGCGACCGTCGTTCGCCTCCGCGAAGTCGCGCGCGAACATCGCACCACCCTCGCGAACGTCGTCCTCGCCGGCTGGTCCGCGCTCCTCGCGCGCACGAGCGGTCAGCCGCACGTCACCATCGGCGTCACCGTCGCCAATCGCGCGCAGCATCCCGACCTCGAACGCATCGCCGGCTGTTTCGTCAACACATTGACCACTCCGGTTGCAGTGCCGGACGGCGCCACCTTCGACGCGCTGGTCGAACAGCTCGCCGCCCGCGCCCTCGAGGCGTGGGACCACCAGAGCTATCCCTTCGATCGCCTCGTGGCGCGCCTCGCCCCCGCGGGCCGCGGCAGCGAGCGACTCGTCAACGTCAACTTCGCGTTCCAGAATCTGCCCGACGTCGCAGGCGGCGCACTCGCGGTCGAGCGCACGCTCGAACTGCCGCCGCTCGAACCAAAGTTCGACCTCATCCTCAGCGCAGTCGAAGAAGGGGAGGGGCTGCGCCTCTCGCTCGATTACGCGCTGCGCGTGTTCGACGCCCGCACCGCACGCGAGCATCTCGAACAGCTCCAGCGCATTCTCGAAACGCACGAGGTCACCGCTGCGCCGCCAACATTCATCGAGCTGCCGTCCGTCGACACAGCGCCACTCGCTGCGATCTGGCGCGACCTCATCGGCATCGACGACATCAGGCCCTCCGACGATTTCTTCGAGATCGGCGGCCACAGTCTCAAAGCCATGCAGCTCGCCGCGCAGATCCACGAGCGCCTCGGCATCGAGATCTCGGTGCGGGACGTCTTCACCCACACCACCCTCGCCGCGCAGGCCGCGTTCCTCGCCACGCGCGACACCGCGTCTGTGACCGCGATCGCCGCCGCTCCCGACGAGCCGCACTATCCGCTCTCGCACGCGCAGATGCGCCTCTGGCTCGTCGAGAAACTGAGCGGCCCTTCCGCCACCTACAACATGGCCGTCGCGTACGTCTGCGATGCGCCGCTCGACGCGCGCATTCTCGAACGCTGCTTCGACGCGCTCGTCGCGCGCCACGAATCGCTCCGCACGAATTTCGTCGAGATCGACGGCACGCCGCGCCAGGTCATCCATCCACCGCGCCCGTTCACGCTGCGCGTGCGCGAGACTGCAATCACCGGCGACGACGCACGAAAACTCGCCGCCGACGAAGCCGCGATTCCGTTCGACCTCGCGAAGGATCCGCTCGTCCGCGCGCAGCTCGCGCATTTCGACGACGGACGTTCGCTGCTGCTCGTCACCATCCATCACATCGCCGGCGACGGCTGGTCGATG
This sequence comes from Acidobacteriota bacterium, assembly GCA_030857085.1. Classification (GTDB taxonomy): domain Bacteria; phylum Acidobacteriota; class Thermoanaerobaculia; order Gp7-AA8; family Gp7-AA8; genus QHVT01. The sequence goes on from JALYOB010000096.1 coordinate 2,595, forward strand.
CAGATCCTCGGGCAGGAGCTCGCGGCTCTGTACGACGCGTTCGCCGCCGGTGCAGGCAATCCTCTTCCGCCGCTTCCGCTGCAGTACCGCGATTACGCGGTGTGGGACGAGGCGCACGACTACGAGGCCGACGAACGCTACTGGCTCGCAAAACTGCGCGGCCCGATCGATCTCGTCCGCCTGCCGCGCGAGTACGGTCTCGGCGAGGAGCACCGCTTCGCCGGCGGCACCGAAATGGTCCGCATCGCGGCCGACGTCGCCGAGGGGCTGCGCGCGATTGCGAACGGACAGCGGACCACGCTCGCGAACGTGATCCTCGCCGTCTGGGCCGTGTTCCTTCGCAAACTCACCGATCAGACGCCGCTCGCGATCGCCGTCTCCGCGGCCAATCGCTCGCATGCACCAGGACTCGATCGCGTGGTCGGCTTCTTCGTCAACGCGGTCGTGCTGCGTATCGACGTCGAAGACGACGCCGATTTCGACGACGTGCTGCGCCGCGTCATCACCGATTCGCTCGAAGCGCTCGAACATCAGAGCTATCCGTTCGACCGCCTCGTCGAGCGGCTGCGTCCCGCGCGCGACGGCGAAGATCAGCCGCTCTTCAACGTCAACTACTCGTTCCAGAGCTTCAGCGATCTGCGCGTCGTGCAGCCTGCGCGGCGCGGCTCGCCGATCGCCACGTTGCGGCAGTTCGAGCAGCCGCAGGTCACCGCGAAGTTCGATCTCACCCTCTTCGCGGTCGAAGAGGAGGACGGCCTCGTCGTCTCCTTCGAATACGCGCGGCGGCTCTTCCGCCCCGAGTCGATGCGCCGCTACCTCTCGATGTTCGCCCGCTTCCTCGCCGTTGCAGCAGCGCCCGCGGAGGTGACGCGATGAGGATCGCCGACTTCAAACTCGACGTGGAGCAGAGCAGCACGCGCGACACCCGCGTCGATTACGACCGCACGAAAACCGTTCTCGATCTCATCGAAGCGCGTGTGATGCAGACGCCCGATGCGATCGCCGTCGCCGGCACGCGCACGCTCACATACGCGGAGCTGTGGGACCAATCCGCACGCCTCGCGCATCTGCTCCGCCGCTGCAAGGCCGCCATCGCCGGCGTGCTGATGGATGACACCGCGGAGATGCTCGTCGCGATTCTCGGCGTCCTGCGAGCGGGCGTCGTCTATCTCCCCGCGAATCCCGACCTGCCGCTCGAGCGCAACCGCTTCATGTTCGCCGACGCGCCGGTGGACGTCGTCATCACCGAGAAAAAGTACATCCGCGAGGCGAACCGCCTGCAGTGGGATTGTCCGAAGCTGCGCGCGCTGGTCTGTCTCGATTCGCTCGACGTGCATGCCGAGGCCGAGTCGCTGAGCGAGTTGATGCGGATCGATCTGTGGAACTTCATCGGCGAGAGCGCGACCGACGACATCTCCGGCGGCGGCTGGCGCGACAGCTACACCGGCGGCGATCTTCCCGCGGCGGTGATGCAGGAGTACGCGGACAACGTCGAGAAGAAACTCGCGCCGCTCGTCGGCCCGCAGACGCGCGTGCTGGAGATCGGCTGCTCGTCCGGCATCACCATGTTCCGCCTCGCGCCGCGCGCCGGCTTCTATTACGGCATCGACTTGTCCGCGTCGATCCTCGCGCACACCGAACGCGAACGGCAGCGGCTCGCGCTCGATCACGTGCGCCTCGAAGCGCGCGCCGCGCATGACGTCGACGGCATCGCCGAACGCGACTTCGATCTCGTGATCATCAACAGCGTCGTGCAGAACTGGAACGGTCACAACTACCTGCGCGACGTGCTGCGCAAAGTGATTCCGCTGCTGCGCGACGGCGCGCGCATCTTCATCGGCGACGTGATGGATCTCGACTGCCGCGACGCGCTGCTTGCGTCCCTGCTCGACTTCAAGCGGCAGAACGCGGGCCGCGGATTTCAGACCAAGACCGACTGGTCGAACGAACTTTTCCTCTCTCGCTCTTTCTTTGACGACCTGCGCCACGACCTGCCGCAAATCGACACGATCGAGCACAGCGCGAAGATCCACGCCATTCCGTGCGAGCTGACGGACTTTCGCTACGACACGCTGCTCACCATTCGCCGCGACGCGCACGCAACGCCGGACGTGCCGCGCCACAAACAGCAGTACGACCTGCGCGACGTTGCCGCCGAATCGAACGAGCCGCTGCCGCGGCGCCCGCACGGCGACGATCTCGCGTACATCCTCTACACGTCCGGCACGACGGGGAGGCCGAAAGGCGTCGCGGTCGGCCATCGCAGCCTGCACAACTACATCCGCTGGGCGGCGCGTCATTACTTTGCGCGCGGCGGCGGCAGCATGCCGCTGTTCACCTCCCCCTCTTTCGATCTCACCCTCACGAGCATCTTCGTCCCGCTCGTCCTCGGCCGCACCGTCACTCCTTTCCGCAACGACGACATCGACCGGCTGCTCGCGACGATCTTCACCACGCCCGGCATCGACGCCGTGAAGCTCACGCCCGCACACATCTCCATCCTCCGCCAGCTCGAACTGCCGTCGACGCAGGTGGAGACGATCATCGCCGGCGGCGAAGACCTCCTTCCCGAACAGTGCGACGCGCTGCGGGCGATGAATCCCGCCATCCGCATCTTCAACGAATACGGGCCGACCGAGGCGACGGTGGGTTGCACGATCTCGCTGGTGGAGGGGTTGCCGATCACGATCGGCGTGCCGATCGACAACACCGAAATTCTAATCCTCGACAGCGAGCTCGCGCCCCTGCCCGACGGCATCGCGGGCGAGCTTTGCGTCGCCGGCGACTGCCTCGCCCTCGGCTACTGGAACGACGATCTGCTGACGGCGAAGAAATTCGTCGAGCGCGAAGGCCGCCGTATTTATCGCACCGGCGATCGCGCGCGCCGTCTGCCCGACGGCAATCTTCTCCTCCTCGGGCGCATCGACCAGCAGGTGAAAATCCGCGGCACACGCATCGAGCTCGGCGAGATCGAGAGTGCGCTGCGCAACATCAGCGAGATTGATGACGCCGTGGTCGTCGACAAGCGCGATCCGAGCGGGGAGAAGTGCCTCTGCGCGTACGTCATCTCACGCACCGGCAGCACGCCGGATGCGTTGCGGCATGAGCTCGCGCGGCTCCTGCCGGAGTTCATGGTTCCGCAGCACATCGTCTTTCTCGATGCGTTTCCGCTCAATGCGAACGGCAAGCTCGATCGCCGCGCGCTGCCCGAGCCGGCGGCAATCGCAGCGGCGCGCGGCGTGGCGTATGCCGCGCCCGAGACGCCGCTGCAGCGCGAAGTGGCCGAGGTGTGGCGGGCGGTGCTGGGCGTGGAGCGGGTGGGGCTCGATGACAACTTCTTCGACATCGGCGGCCATTCGCTGAAGGCGACGCAGGTCGTCTCGCGGCTGCACAAGAAGCTGGGCATCGAAGTCGCGCTGCGCGAAGTGTTCCGGCAGCCGACCGTGCGCACGCTCTGCGCCGCGATCGACGGGCGTGACGCAAAAGCGTACGAGCCCATTGCGCGCATCGAGACGCGCGAGCTGTACGACGTCTCGCACGCGCAGGCGCGACTCTGGCTGCTGCAGAAGATCGATCCCGATCCGATCGCGTACAACGTGCAGGAGGCGCTGCGCGTCGAAGGCGCGCTCGACGTGGGCGCGCTGCAGCGTGCCTTCCGGGAAGTGATCGCACGCTACGAGATCCTCCGCACGAGTTTCGTCGAAGTGGACGGGCGGCCGCGCCAGCGCGTGCAGGACGAGGTCGCGTTCGCGATCGACGTGCGCGATCACGACGACGTCGAGCGCTACCTCCACGCCGATGCGCGCAAGCCGTTCGATCTCTCGCACGCGCCGCTGCTGCGCGTGGCGCTGCTGCCCGATCAGGTGCTCGTCGTCACGATGCATCACATCGTCACCGACGGCTGGTCATCCGCGCTGTTCGTGCGGCAACTGCTGCGCGCGTACCGCGAAAACGGATCGGCCGCCGCGCCGCGCATCCACTACCGCGATTACGCCGCATGGCAGAACGCGCAGCTCGAACGCGAGACATCGCATCGCGACTACTGGCACGCGCGCTTTGCAACGCTTCCGCCGCCGCTCGAGCTGCCGCTCGATCATGCACGTTCTGCGGTGCGCGGCGTGGCCGGCGACGCGCTTCCATTCCGCATCGACGCGCAGACCACCGCCGCGCTGCGCGCGCTGAGTGTCGAACATGGCGCGAGTCTGTTCATGCTTCTCCTCGCTGCATTCGATGCACTGCTGCATCGCTACAGCGGCCAGAGCGATCTCGTGGTCGGCTCGCCGATCGCCGGCCGCACGCACCCCGATCTCGAAGAGCAGCTCGGCTTCTTCACCAACACCCTCGCGCTGCGCACGGAGGTCGATGGCGACGTCACCTTCCTCGAACTTCTCGAACGGGTGAAGACGACCGCGCTGGAAGCGTTCGAACATCAGCTCTATCCCTTCGATCGGCTCGTCGGCGAGCTTGCACTGCCGCGCGACACCAGCCGCACGCCGCTCTTCAGCGTGATGTTCGCGCTGCAGAACAACGAGCGCGCCGCACTCGATCTCGACAACGTGAAAGTGACGCCGCTCGCCGCGCCTGCGGTGACGAGCAAGTTCGACCTCTCGCTCTTCATGAGCGAAAAGGGGAGCGAGCTCGCCGCCACGATCGAGTACAGCACCGAGCTGTTCTCACGCGAGCGGATGCAGCTCGCGGCATCTCACTTCACCCGCCTGCTCGAAGGCATCGCGCGCGATCCGCACCTGCGCATCGCGGACATCGATCTGCGGACCAGCGACGATCCCGCGCGCGTCACTGGCGAGCAACGCGAGTTCGAAGACGTGCTCGCGTCCTTCCACCGATTCGCCGCAGAACATCCGGAAACGCCGGCGGTCATCAGCGCGCGCGGCACGCTCACGTATGGCGAGCTCGCGTCGCGCGTCGATGCGTACGCCGCGAACCTCGAGTTGCTGCACGTCGGACAGCCGGTGCTCGTGAGCGCTCCCCGCAGCGAAGACCTCGTGGTCGCGCTCCTCGGCACACTGCAGGCCGGCGGCGCGTACGTCTATCTCGATCCGTCGCTGCCGCAGGAACGCCGCGAGTTCATCGCTCGCGACGCGCAGAATCGCGACGCCGCGGTCGCCTACCTCGTCTACACCTCCGGCTCCACCGGCACGCCGAAAGGGGTTCTCGGCACGCGCCGCTGCCTCTCGAATCTCATCGCCTGGCAAACACGCACGATCGGCCGCGGCCTTCGCACCGCGTTTTACGCTGCGCTCGGATTCGACGTGGCCGTGCAGGAAGTTCTCTTCGCCGCCGCAACCGGCGGCACGCTCGTCATCCCCGCCGACGACGAGCGGCTCGATCGCCGTCGACTGCTCGACTTCGTGGAGCGCCATGAGATCGAGCTGCTGACGATGCCCTTCTCCGCGCTCGCGCTCCTCTTCTCCGAGCGCGTCGGCGCGGAGCGCATGCCGTCGCTCCGCCACCTCGTGACCTCCGGCGAGCAACTGCACGTCAGCGGCGCGCTGCGCACGTTCCTCCAGGCGCGTCCCGACGTGCTGCTGCACAACCAGTACGGCCCTTCCGAAACGCACGTCGTCACGAGCCACATCGTCGGCGCGTCGCTCGACAATCTGGTCGAGCTGCCGCCGATCGGCACGCCGATCGACAACACCATCTGCCGCATCGTCGACGCGCAGTTCCGCGCCGTCCCCACCGGCGTCGCGGGCGAGCTGCTTCTCGGCGGCGCGAACGTCGCCCGCGGCTACATCGGCGCGCCCGAGCTCACGGCTGCAAAGTTCGTCGACGTCGACGGCGAGCGGATGTATCGCAGCGGCGATCTTTGCCGCTGGCGTCCCGACGGCACGATCGACCTCCTCGGCCGCATCGACGCGCAGCTCAAAGTGCGCGGCTATCGCGTCGAGCCGGGCGAAGTCGAACAGGCGCTCCTCGCACTCGACGACGTCCGCCAGGCGTGCGTCGTTCTCCAGGAGAAAGATCTGGCCGCGTTCATCGTCTCGGCGCGCGAGCTCGACGCGCACGCGCTGCACGACGCGCTCGCGAAAACGCTTCCCGCGCCGCTGATCCCCTCGCGCTTCTATCGCGTCGATGCACTGCCGATGACGAGCAGCGGCAAGATCGATCGCAAGCGGGCAGGGGAGCTGACCGCGACTCCACTCGCATCCACAACGCTCGCGGCCACGCCGCCGTCGACGCCCACCGAAACGCTGCTGCACGAAGTCGAACGCGCGATCCTCGGCCGCGATCTCGGCATCGACGATGACTTTTTCGCGAGCGGAGGACACAGCCTCGCCGCGACGCAACTGGTCTCGCGCCTGCGCCAGCAGACCGGCATCGACGTCTCGCTGCTCAGCGTCTTCCGCCGCCCCACCATCCGCGCGCTCGCCGCTTACGTCGACGAGCTGCGCGAATATCACGAGCGTCACGATCGCGACTGCTACGCGCTCCTCGCCCAACCGCACGCGCGGAAGCTGTTCGCAATGCCGCCGATCCTCGGCTACGGCATCGCCTTCCGCGGACTCGCGCGGGCGATCGACGGCGTTGCCGCGGTCTACGGTTTCGACTTTGTCGAAGAAGACGTCCTGACGACGTACAGCTCGGTGATTCGCGAGCTGCAGCCGGACGGCGACCTCGTGCTCTTCGGCTACTCCGCCGGCGGCAGTCTCGCGTTCGAGCTCGCACGCCGGCTCGCGAGCGATGGGCGCCGCGTCTCCGACCTCATCTTCTTCGACACCTTCCGCCCCGACGCGAAGGCACCGAGCGATGAGGCGGAGGTGGAGCGCATCGTTGCGGAGAACCTCGCCTACTTTGACGCCTACATCGCCGCCGACGCGGAGACGCGGATGTTCGTCGACAACAGCGACGTGCGCGCGCTGCTCGTGCGCAAGATGGCCGCGTACGTGCGGACGTACGAGCGTCTGACGAACGAAGACGTCGTCGACGCGAACCTGCATCTCATCACCTCCGGCGAGTTCGCGGATGACGAGCGCCACGAACGCTGGCGCAGCGCGACGACCGGCCGCTTCACGATCCGTCGCGGCGCGGGCGGCCACACGGACATGCTGTTCGAGCCGAACCTCGCCACGAACGCAGAGGTGTTGCGGCGCGTGCTCGCGGATGTGTTTCCGGAGGTGCGGCGATGACGCCGTGGCTCAACGTGCCGATCGAGCGGCCCGACGCTTCCGCGCGGCTGCTGTGCATTCCATACGCAGGCGGCGGCGCCTCGGCATACCGCGGCTGGGCGCGATTCGTTCCGCCCGAAGTCGAGCTTTGCGCCGTACAACCGCCGGGGCGCGAGAACCGGTTCACTGAGCCGCCGCTGCGGACCATCCGAGAGATCGCCGACGGCATCGCAGACGCGCTCGCATGCGAAGCCGACGACCGTCCGCTGATCGTCTTCGGCCACAGCATGGGCGCGCTCGTCGCGTTCGAGCTCGCGCGCGTGCTGCGTGCGCGCGGCGCCGCGATGCCGCTGCTGCTCATCCTCTCCGGGCACGTCGCGCCGCATCTTGCGCCGCATCGTCCGCCGATCTACGACCTCCCCGAACGGGAGTTTCTCGCGCGCATCCGCATCATGGAAGGAACGCCCGCGGCAGTGTTCGAACAGCGCGAGCTGCTCGACTTTTATCTGCCCGTTCTGCGCGCCGACTTTACTGCGTGTGACACGTATGTGTGTGCACCCGAGCCACCGCTCGCAATGCCGTTTCTCGTACTCGCCGGGGATGCGGACGCGACGATGCCGGTGGAAGACGTCGCCGCATGGTCAGGCCACACCACCGCCGAGTACGCGCTGCGCGTCATCCCCGGCGGCCACTTTTTTCCGCAGACGGCGCGCGACGCCGTACTGCGCGAGATCGCCTCCGCGATCGCCTCAATCGATTTCAAAGCTCGCCCGGGCGACGGAGCCCGGCCGAAAACACAGGAGGAAATTGTTCATGGTCGAAGCAACTGCTAGCGTCAGTCCCGGAAGTCCCGCATCGAAACCGCGTTCCGCGCTGTCGCTCATTCTCGGCGTCGTCGTCGCCATCATCCTGCTCCGGATGCTGGGACCGCTCTTCGTCGGATTCCTCGCGCTGTTCGGAGTCTCCCTGCCGCTCCTCATCACGGTCGCGATCCTCGTGCTCGCGTTCATGAAGGTCGGCGATCTGCTCCGCCGCGCCTGATCCGCAAATGCGGAAGCGGCGCGGGGTGGGACCCCGCGCCGCTTTTTGTTCCCCGGAGTACCTCGGAGTACCTCGGAGTACCTCGGAGT
>JALYOB010000498.1 GCA_030857085.1 Acidobacteriota bacterium
CCTCCGAGGAACTCCGAGGAACACCGAGGAACTCCGAGGAACTCGAGATTGCGTTTCGCCGACCTGCACACGCACACCTACCACTCCGACGGCACGCGCTCGCCGCGGGAAGTCGTCGACAAAGCGCGTCTGCACCAGATCGACATCCTCGCCATCAGCGATCACGACAACCTTGCTGCGTACTTTGAAATCAAGACGTACGCGGATTCGCAAGGTGTCACGCTGATCCCGGCGATCGAGCTCTCGTGCGCGTATGACGGCGTCGATGTGCACGTGCTCGCGTACTCCTTCGATGCGCACGATGAGCGCATTGAGACGCGCCTGCGCGGCTTCCGCGAAACGCGGCAACGCCGCGGATACGCAATCGTGGAGCGCCTCCAGCAACTCGGCTACGCGATCAGCGCAAAGCGCGTCGACGAGCTCGCGGCTGGCGGCGCAGTCGGCCGTCCGCACGTTGCGCGCGCACTCGTCGAAGCGGGCCACGTCTCGTCTGTCTCCGAGGCCTTCGACAAACTCCTCGGCACCGGCAAGCCGGCGAACGTGGAGAAAGAACGTTTCGCGATCGACGAAGCGGTCGCACTCATCCACAGCGCCGGCGGCCTCACCTCAGTCGCCCATCCGACGCTCTACCCCGACCACGAAACACTGATCCCGAAACTGCTCGACGCCGGCATCGACGCGATCGAAGTGATGCATCCGGACGTCGACAAATGGAGCCGCGAGCGCTACACCCACATGGCCCGCTTCCGCGGCAAATTCACCACGGGCGGCTCGGACGATCACGGCAGCGTGAAGAAGACGGAGACGTTGGGAACCGTGCGCGTGCCGGAATCGATGATCGGCCCGATCATGGAACGCGTTCGTTAATCGTTGTCGGTTGACGGTTGTCGGTTGTTGCTTGACGGTTGTCGGTTGATGATGCTCCAGCCTTCGCGATTTCAATTTTCAATTTTCAATTTTCAATTCCCACATGCTTCGTCCTCTCTTCTTCGCGCTTCTCTTCCTCGCCTTCGCCGGCGATGCGCGTGTCTTTCTCTTCGTCGCCAACCGCATCGTCTTCGGCGGGCATAAGGAAGAAAAGTCGCCGTATCACTTTCTTCTTTACGCCGTTCCCCCGCTGCTCCTGATTCTCACGCTGCTCTTCTGGCCACTGAATCAGTGGGTGCGCGTCATCGCGGAAAACCGGCTCTTCGAACGCATCGCGCCGGATGCGCTGGAAAAGATCCTCTGGTCGCTCACTCTCGCCAAGATCGGCGCGGCGTGGCTGTTCATCGCCGCGGGCATCGGTGCGTACTGGATCGTCGATCGCGCCGCCGCACTGCTGCAGCGCAACGACAAAGTGGCGGGCACGCGCACGCTTCCTTCCGAAGTGATCAAGCTGCGAGAGGCGCACATGCCGATCGCGGTGCTGCGCAAGCTCGGCGCGCACAACGACATCTACGACGTCGAAATCACGCGTCACGAAGTGGAGATCGCGAACCTTCCGGAGTCGTTCGACGGCTATCGCATCGCGTTTCTCACCGACACCCACGTCGCCTCTTTCGTGCGGCGCGAGCTCTATCTCAACGCCGTTGCCCAGGCGATGCGCTTCGATCCCGATCTCATCCTCCTCGGCGGCGACTTTGTCTCGTTCGAGCGCCACATCCCGCTCATGGGCGAAGTGTTAGGCACCCTTCGCGCGCGCGACGGCGTCTACGCAGTTCTCGGCAATCACGACTACTGGGCGAACGCGGATGCGGTGGTGGCGACGCTCACGATGCGCGGCGCGCGCTTCATCACCAATCGATCCATCGCGATCCGCCGCGGCGACGACACCATTTCCCTCCTCGGTATCGACGAGCTCTATCGCGGCAAACCGGACGTCAACGCGGCGTTCGCGCTCGTCGCGCCGGACGCGGTGCGCATCGGCCTCAGCCACCATCCCGACATCGTCGACATGCTCGGAGACCGGCGCATCGACCTCCTCGTCTGCGGCCACACGCATGGCGGACAGATCCGCGTACCGTTCTTCGGATCGATCGTGGTGCCCTCGCGGCACGAGGGACGGTACGCGAGCGGATTTCACCGCGTGCGCGACGTGTTGATGTACGTCAGCCGCGGCATCGGCGCGATTCCTCCGTTGCGCATCCTCTGCAAACCGGAGGTGGCGACGTTCACGCTCCGCCGCGCCTCGACGCATGCCGACGAAACTCTCTGAAGTCTGGCCCGAGCTCACGCGCCTTGCGCGCGAAGAAGGAGTCCTCCACCTCGGCGCCAGCGGCATTGACGACGAACACGCCTCGCTCTTCGAGCAATGGATCGCGCGCGGACATCACGCGTCCATGTCGTATCTCGCAAAGAACGCCGCCATTCGCAGCAATCCGCACGAGCGCTACGAGTGGGCGCAATCGGCAATCGTGATTCTCGTCCCCTACTCGCCGTCGCGGCCCGACGCACCCGAAGGCGCGCTCACGCATCACATCGCGCGCTACGCACTCGGCGACGACTATCACGACGTGCTCGATCGCATTCTGCGCAGATTCGAAGCAGCGTTGCCCGGCCTCAAAACGTGGCGCTATGTCGATACCGGTCCGCTCTCCGATCGCGCCTTCGCCGCGCAGGCAGGCCTCGGATGGATCGGCAAGAACGGCATGCTCATTCACGAGCGCGATGGCTCGTACCTGTTCATCGGCACACTGCTCACCGCGCTCGAGAACGACATCGACTCGACGCTGGTGACCGACCGCTGCGGCACCTGCACCCGCTGCCTCGATGCGTGTCCCACGAACGCGATCCTCCCCGACCGCACGCTCGATTCGGCCCATTGCATCAGCTACGCGACCATCGAACATCGCGGTCCGCTGGATGAGCATCTGGCCTCGCATCTCGAAGGCAACGCCTTCGGCTGCGACATCTGTCAGGAAGTCTGCCCCTGGAATCGCCGCGCTCCCGACGCGCACCCATCGTTCACGCCTCGCGACGAATACCGCGCCACTCCCATCAGCGACCTGCTCACGTTTTCGCAGGAAGACTTTTCCACCCTCTTCCGCAGGAGCGCCATCAAACGGGCCAAACTCGCGGGGATGACACGGAATGTAGAAGCGTTGACAGCGAGCGAGGTCCGAGGGAGAGTGAAGGAATGAGCAGGGAAGTGACGGTGGAGGAGCTGAAGGAAAAGCTCGATGACGTGATCGCCAGCGTCGATGCAGGCGAGACGGTAGAGATCGTGCGCGACGGGCGCAAAATCGCGAGCGTGACTCCCGCGGTCGCGCGAGGAACCGGCGGCAACCCTTTCCGCGACCTGCAACTCACACCGCTTTCGAAGCCGCTCGATGTGGACGTCGTCGAAGTTCTGCAAATCGATCGCGCTGACCGGTTCTAAGTGATCGCGTATCTCGACTCTTCCGTTCTGCTGCGCGTCGTCCTCCTGCAGGAGCCGCAACTCACCGAGTGGGATCGCCTCGACGGCGGCGTGTGCAGCGCGCTCGTCCGGACCGAATGCGCGCGGACGATCGATCGCTTCTGGCGTACAGGCCAGATGACGGAAGACGACGTTTTCGTGAAGCGTGGTGAGATCGCGACGGTGCTCGCGCACATGCAGATGCTGCCGGTCGACAATCGCGTGCTCGAGCGCGCGTCCGCCTCTTTCCCCACGCACCTCCGCACCCTCGACGCCATCCACCTCGCCACCGCCCTCCTCTACCGCGAGCAGAACCGCGAGCAGCACATCCTCTTTGCTACTCACGACCACGCCCTCGCCAGAGCCGCGCGGGCGATGCACTTCGACACGATCGGAGCCGCGGCGTGAGTCACGATCACGCCACCGAACCGAACTGCCTCAACGGCGACGCGGAGTTGCACGGCACGATCGGCACGATCGTGAAGCTGCTCGTCACGCGGATCTAGCGATACGCACGAGAGG
>JALYOB010000097.1 GCA_030857085.1 Acidobacteriota bacterium
CCAACACGGCCGCGATCAAAGCGGCCGTCGTGAATCCGAACCTCACCGAAGTTCCGAGCTGGGCTCTTCGCGGCGGTCTGGAGCCGACTGCGTTGCAGGTGGTGCCGGCGACGCCCGCCGCCGCGCAGGTGCAGACGCCCGCGCCCGCGAAGCCGAAGGGCACCACGACGATGGAGCGCACCATCGTCTTTCCCGAGACGCCGATGGAGCCGAAAGGCATCACGCGCCTCACTCTCGCCCACAACATCTACGACATCGACACGGAAACAAAGGACGATCCGTTCAAGAAGATCAAGGTTGCGGAATCGTTCAAGGCAGGCGAGGAAATGGGCTGGGCCGCGCAGTATTGCGGTGGCTCGGCGCAGGAGCCGACGCTTCGCTTCACCGTGCGCCTCACCGGCAAGGCCGCGGGTGAAGTGATCGATCGCGCATCCGAGCCCGACGAGCTCGTGCCCGATCGCATTCGCGCTCTCGGCGGCTGCTACATGCTGCGCGGCGCGGTTCCGCTCGAAGGCATGTCTCCCGGCTCGTACGAACTGCAGGTCGCGATCACCGACCCCGAGACGCGTAGAGAATCCGTACTGAAAAAGAGCTTCCGAATCGAATAGGATCGGGGCGCATGTCCGCCTCACCCATCGCACCGAGCGAGCGCCTTGCGGCGCTCGCTCGTGTTTCTTCGCTGCTGCGCGGCCCGCAGGCGCAACGCGAGGCGATGCAGACGATCCTGGCCGAGCTCCCCTCCATCATTGCCGCCGACGCATACGCGATCTGGCGTTACGAACATCGCGCGAGCGAGTGGCGCATCGTCGCGAACGCAGGCCTCTCGCGCGACTACCTCGAGCACACGATCAACGAACGGCGGAACGAGCAGGTGCTCCTTTCCGGTCCGTTCGAAGTCTTCGACGTCCACACCTCGGCGGTCGTGGACCAGCGGCGCGAGTTCTATGAAGCCGAAGGCATCCGCTCGCTGTACGTCATTCCGCTGAGCATTCGCGGCGAGATGGCAGGCACGCTCGCCTGCTACTACCGTGAGCAGCATCGCGTCACGGCAGAAGAGAAAGAGATCGCGCCGATCGTCGGCGACGTCATCTCGTCCGTGCTCAGCACGCGCAAATTCGAGCGCTTCGCCGAGGCCGCGCGCATCGTTTCCGCGGAGCTCGACCTCGAGCGCATCGTGCAGACCGTCACCGACGCCGCGACCGAACTGACCGGCGCGCACTTTGGTGCGTTCTTCTACAACGTCGAAGACCGGGACGGACAGTCGTACACGCTCTACACGATCTCCGGCGTGCCGCGCGAAGCATTCGAGCGCTTCCCGATGCCGCGCAACACGGCGGTGTTCGCGCCGACGTTCAAGGGCACAGGCACCGTGCGCAGCGCGAACATCCGCAACGATCCGCGTTACGGGAAAAACGCGCCGTATCACGGCATGCCCGCCGGACATCTGCCGGTGACGAGCTACCTCGCCGTACCTGTGATTTCGCGCGGCGGCGCGGTGTTGGGCGGCCTTTTCTTCGGCCATCCCGAGGAAGGTGTGTTCGGCGAGAACGAAGAACAGATCGTCGACGCGCTGGCCGCACAGGCGGCGGTTGCGATCGACAACGCTCGCCTTTACGAAGCATTGCAGCGCGAACGCGAGCGCCTCGTGCGCAGCGAGTCGCGGTATCGCGCGCTCGTCACCGCCGCACCCGCGCGGCAGCTGATCTGGACCACCGGGCCTGATGGTCAGGTACTGGACGACATGCCGGGCTGGCGCGAGATCACCGGACAGACCGCGGACGAACTGCGCGGCTGGGGCTGGGCCGCGGCCGTTCATCCGTACGATCGCGATCGCGTCGCGCATGCGTGGACCGAGGCGGTTGGCGAAGGACGGGCGATGCGGCAGGACTACCGGCTGCGCAGCCGCGACGGCAGCTATCGCTGGTACGCAACCACCGGCGTTCCGGTGCACGCCGAGAACAGCGCGACGATTCTCGAGTGGGTCGGCACGCTCGTCGACATTCACGACCGCAAGACTGCAGACGACAATCTCCGTTTTCTCGCCGAGGCGAGCGATCTGCTCGCGTCCTCACTCGACTATGAGATCACGCTCGCAACCGTGGCCCGCCTCGCGGTGCCGCAGATCGCAGACTGGTGCGCGGTCGACATCGTCGACGAGCCCGGGTCGCGCAAACGGCTCGCGGTCGCGCATGTCGATCCGGAGAAAGTCGCGCTCGCGCACGAGCTCGAGCGCCGCTTTCCGCCGCAACCGGAGACCGACACGGTCGCACGCGTGATCAACAGCGGACGCCCTGAGTGGGCAGCCGAGATTCCGCAGGAACTGCTCGACGCCGCGCCGCTCGATCCGGAGCATCGCGAGATCCTCCGCGCGCTCGGATTGATGTCGTACATCATCGTGCCGCTGCGCTCGCACGATCGCATCGTGGGCGCGCTCACGTTCGTGCTCTCCGACTCGTTGCGCCGCTACAGCGAAGCCGACCTCGCGTTCGCCGAGGAGCTCGGACGCCGCGCGGCGGTGGCCATCGAGAACTCACAGTTGTACGGCGAGGCGCAGGCCGCGAATCGCGCAAAGGACGACTTTCTCGCCACGCTCTCGCACGAGCTGCGCACACCCATGACCGCCATCCTCGGATGGTCGCGCATGCTGAAGATGGGGCTCAGCGATGAAGAGACGACCGAGGCGGTGGATGCGATCGAACGCAGCGCCGCGGTGCAGATGCAGCTCATCGAAGACGTGCTCGACATGTCGCGCATCATGGCCGGCAAGATGCGCATCGACGATCTGTCGGTCGATCTCAGCGCCGTGACCAACAACGCGCTCGCGACCGTGCATCCGGCAGCGGCGGCGAAAGAGATCGAGATCTTCACGAGCTTCCCGCGCGAGGCGCCGTACGTGCGCGGCGATGCGGGACGCCTGCAGCAGATCGTCTGGAATCTGCTCACGAACGCGATCAAGTTCTCCGAGCGCGGCGGCAGCGTGATGGTGCGCATCACGCCGGGCGACGAGACGCTCACACTGAGCGTGCGTGATAACGGCGTGGGCATCGACCCGTCGTTTCTTCCGCACGTCTTCGAGCGTTTCCGCCAGCAGGACAGCTCGACTACCCGCGCGCACGGCGGCATCGGCCTCGGCCTGACGATCGTGCGCCATCTCGTCGAACTGCACGGCGGACGCATCACCGCGGAAAGCGACGGCCGCGGACGGGGTGCGACGTTCAGTGTGGAGTTGCCGTCGATGCGCGGATTGCGCACCGCCGCCGCACCTACGATTCAGGAGACGGAGCTTCCGTCGCTCGACGGCGTGAAAGTGCTCCTCATCGACGACGAACAGATGACACGCGAAGTGATCGCCGCGATTCTGCGCCGCGCGCAGGCGGTGGTAATGCCCGCGTCGTCCGTGCGCGCGGCGCATGAAGTGCTGATGACGTTCCGCCCGGACGTCATCCTCTGCGACATCGCCATGCCCGCGGAAGATGGGTACGACTTCATCCGCAATCTGCGCGATGGCGAACCGTCGCTGGCTTCGATCCCCGTGATCGCATTGACCGCCTTCGGCCGCCCCGAAGACCGCGACAAAGCCCTCAGCAGCGGCTTCGACGCGTATCTGAAGAAGCCGGTCGACCCCATCGCCTTAGCCAACGCCATCCGCGCGATTTAGTTTGGAGTGCGGCGACGCCAGTCGCCGCTTTCACTCATAAACAAAGTAAAAGCGGTGACTCGCGTCACCGCACTCCAAACCGCGGCTTTGCCGCGGTATAACAGAGCGGCGGCTTTGCCGCCGCACTCCAAAACGCCTAAACCCGTTCCAGAACCGCGCTCACTACTTTCCGCAGCTCGCGCGCTTCGAACGGCTTCTGCATCACCACCCGCACGACGTCCGGATCGAGATCGTGCGAGTCCGCCACCGCGGTCACCACCACCACCGGCGCGGCAATCCCCCGCTCCTTCATGAACGCCACGACTCCATGTCCATCGAGCCGCGGCAACAAGAGATCGAGCAGCACCGCCGCGTAGTCGCGGCTCGCGAGAAGTTGCGTCGCGCGCTCGCCATCCTCGGCCACATCAACCTCGATGCCGTCGCGTTCGAGCAGAACCCGCACGATCTGGCGGACGGCCGGATCATCCTCGACGATCAATACACGCTTGCGCTGAACTTCCATCACGTCACGCCACGTCACTGGCCGGATAGCGGAACGAGCGCAACCACGCCGGCACTTCACTCGCGGTAAGAGGGCGGCTGAACAGGTATCCCTGCATGCCGTCGCACTGCTGCTCTTCGACCAGGCGGCGATCCGACTCCGTCTCGATTCCTTCTGCAATCACATAGAGCCCGAGACTGTGCCCGAGCTGCACGATCGAGCGGAAGATCGCCGCGTCACTCGCCTCGCGCTGCACGTCGCGCAGAAACTCCCGATCGATCTTGAGCGTCGTGAGCGGAAACCGTTTGAGGTAAACCAGCGACGACTGACCGGTGCCGAAGTCATCGACCGCGATTTTCAATCCGAGACTGCGCAGCTGATCCAGCACGCTCAGCGTCCATTCGAGATTCTGCAGCGCCGCACTCTCGGTAATCTCGAGCTCCACATCCTCCGGCGCAAGCCCGTTCATCATCAGCACGTCGTGCACCGAGTGAATGAACTGCGGCTGCGCGATCTGATGCGGCGAGAGATTCACGCCGATCGCAAACCCATCCAGCCCCTGCTCGCGCCACTGCTTGAGCTGCGCACACGCCGTGCGCAACACCCAGTCGCCGATCGGCAGAATCAGCCGCGTTTCTTCGGCGAGGCGAATGAACTCCGCCGGATTCACCTGCCCGAATCCGGGGCGGTTCCAGCGGATGAGCGCCTCGAACGAACGCACCTGCCGCGACTCGCGGTCGCACAGCGGCTGATAGACGAGCGTGAACTCGCCGCGATCGATCGCGCGATGCAGGCTCATCTCGAGCTCGAGCCGCTCGGTGTAGCGGCGGTTCATGCTCGACGCGAACAACTGCACGTTATTACGGCCGAGCTCCTTCGAGCGATACAGCGCCGCGTCCGCGTGCTTGATCAGCGTGACGACGTCGCGCCCGTCGGACGGATACATGCTGATGCCCGCGCTCGCGGTGACGTGCAGTTCGTGACCGTCCACTTTGATCGGCTCGCGCAACGCCGCGACGAGCTTGCGCGCGATGATGCCCGCGTCCTCGCCGCGTTCGACTTCCGGGAGAATGACCGCGAACTCGTCGCCGCCGAGGCGCGCGATCGTGTCGTCCGCGCGCAGCACGTCGCGCAGACGGCGCGCGCCCACCTGCAGCAGACGATCGCCGACTGTGTGCCCGAGGGTGTCGTTGACCACTTTGAAGCGATCGAGATCGAGGTACATGATCGCCACGCCCGTCGCGCGGCGCCGCGCCTGCTCGATCGCATGTTCGAGACGATCGTGAAAGAGAAAGCGGTTCGGAAGATCGGTCAGCGTGTCGCGATACGCGAGATGCTGCAGCGTCTCCTCGGCCTGCTTGCGATCGGTGACGTCGCGATAGTTGACGACGATCGCGCGCACGCTCGGATTGAGCAGCAGATTGCGATACGTCCCCTCGATCCAGCGAAACTCGCCCGACGCGTGACGCAGTCGCAGCTCGCCCGAGAGCTCCGTGTTCTCCGCCCCGAGCAGCAGTCGCAGGTTGCGCCGCGCGGTCTCGAGATCCTCCGGATGCACGAGATCGCCGAAGTTCCGGCCGACCAACTCGCTTTCCTCATATCCGAGGACGCGGAGCGTGGAGGGGCCGGTATAGACGAACGTTCCCCGCGCGTCGACGAGCGCAACGCCATCGGCCGCATTCTCGACCAGCGCCCGATAGCGATCCTCGGTGCGCGTGCGCGCATCTTCCGCCTCGCGCCGCGCATCATCGTTTTCCGCGCTGAGAATCACCGCGCCGGCGAGATCGGCAATCGCGCGAAGGAAATCGATCTCGTCCTGCGCGAACATCCGGTCTTCGTTGCTGTAGACCGTGAGCAGGCCGAACGGGCGGTCGCGTCCCGGGATCGGCAGACACACACCTGCCTCGACGTGGTGCACCTGGCAGAGGTGATCGCGATTCACCCGCGCGTCGGCGATGCGATTGCGAAACACGGTCGGCTCGTTGAGGGTCAGCGTGCAGAGGAGCAGCGGCGCGTGCTCGGGCGAGTCGTCGTTGCAGGCGGAGAAGGTCGCGTTGTCGCCGAGGCCGAAGCGGAGGTCGAGGGCGCTACTGGCGGCCTGCACGACGCTGACGTACGAGACGCCGAGCGCCCACTCGACGACCGCGCAGGTCTGGCCGACCAGCAGCCCGACGTCGGCGCGAGAAAGCGCCGCCTGTCCGAGTTCCGCAAGCGCAGACTGCTGGCGCGCGCGCCGCGCGATCTCGGCCTGCGCGGCGGTGAGCTGGTCGTCCAGGATGAGCACCTCTCTCAAGTCCGTCGGGCCTCCCTTGCAACGGAGACGCCGATTTCAGACTCAGCCTCCGCCGACAAGGCGGCATGACAACTGCTCTGCTCGCATCGCGTGAAGATCGAGTCCGTTTCGGCTCGGGCCGTCCTGCGCACCAGCGCGCTCGCGCTGGGGATGCTCGTCGCGCTGCGCTTCCTCTGGATTGCTCACGCCATCTTCATCGTCACCTTCCTCGGCATCCTCCTCGGCCTGGCGATGTGTCCGGCGGTCGACTTTCTGCAGCGAATGAAGATCGCCCGCGGCTTCGGCGCGCCTCTCGTGCTGGTGGCCTTCCTCGCGATCTGCGTGGCCATCGGCGCGATGATCGGCCCGTCGATCGTCGAACAGACCACGCAGCTCACGCGCGATCTGCCGAAGGCGCTGCAATCGCTCGAGCGAACGCTCGGCGCACAGCAGCAGCGCAGCGTGACCGCGCAGATCACGCGCGAACTGCACAATGCGCCGAAAGTTCTGTTCCCGCTGGTGACGTCCGTGTTCGGCGCGTTAGGCGGACTGGTACTGGTCCTGTTCATTGCGATGTACATCGCGGCGACGCCGCGGCTCTATCGCAAAGGAATGCTGCACCTCGTTCCGCACCGCCACAGAGAGCGGGCGGAAGAACTCGCGGATACATTGCGCGATCTGTTGCGTCAATGGCTGCTCGCGCGGCTCATGGCGATGGTGATCATCGGCCTCATTACGGGCGGATTGCTCGCCATGGTCGGCATCAAAGGCGCCGCCGCGTTAGGCGTGCTCGCGGGCGTGCTCGAATTCGTTCCCTTTTTCGGCCCCATTGTGAGTGCGATTCCGGCAGTGGGCGTGGCTCTGGTCGACTCGCCGGATAAAGCATTGTGGGTGATCGGTATTTATCTCCTCGTACAGCAGCTCGAAGGAAATGTGGTCACGCCGCTGATTCTCAAACAGCGGCTCGACGTGCCGCCGGTCCTGACCATTGTGGCCGTCGCCGCGTTAGGCGTCGTGTTCGGCGTGATCGGCATGCTGGTCGCGGAGCCATTGTGCGCCGCGGTTCTGGTGACGACGAAAATGCTCTACGTACAGGATGTGGTCGGCGATCCAGTCAAGGTCGGGGAATCGTGACCTGTGAAAACGATCTATTACACCGCCACCTCGCTCGACGGCTACATTGCCGATGAAAACCATTCGCTCGACTGGCTCTTTCAGTTCGGCGACGTCGCCACCGGATACGAAGAGTTCATCAGGAACATCGGCGCGGCGGCGATTTAGTCGGGCAGTTCCATGAACATGGCCTTCTCGACGAGATCATCGTCCACGTCGCGTCCGTGACTCTCGGAGCGGGCGCACCACTGCTGCCGCGAAACATCGTCACGCCGCCACTGCGGCTGACGTTCGCGAGGGCGATCGGATCTGCATTCGCGGAGTTGCATTACGAAGTACAGCGGAGCGGCTGAGGGAGCAGAAGCCGGTCTCGCCGCGGTCCGGGAACGCGGCAGGCGTTACCATGCCCGCCGATGTCGCCGCGCACGCTCGCTCTGACTGCTCTCGCACTCATTGCGTTCGCGGCGAACTCCGTCCTCACCCGCCTCGCGCTGGGCGCACGGCAGATCGATGCGGCGAGCTTCACCGCCATCCGCCTCACTGTCGGCGCGCTGATGCTGCTCATTCTTGCCGCGCGTGATCTGCGCACGCGCATGCGGCCCGACCATCGCCTTGCGCCGCTGGCCCTCTTCGCCTACGCCGCGCCGTTTTCCTTCGCGTATCTCCGTATCGGCGCGGCGGTCGGCGCGCTGGTGCTGTTCGGCATCGTGCAATTGACGATGATCAGCTACGGCCTGCTGCACGGCGAACGGCTCTCGCCCGTCGCATGGCTCGGCACCGCCCTCGCCGCGGGCGGCCTGCTCATCCTCACGCTCCCCTCCGTCTCGCGTCCTGATCCGATCGGAGTGATGCTGATGATCGTGGCGGGAGTGGCGTGGGCCGCGTACTCGATCGCCGGCAAAGGAGTGGCGAATCCGATCGCCGCGAACGCACGTAATTTCCTCTGGAGCAGCCCGCTCGCACTGCTGCTCCTCGCGCTGCCACTGCTGCCGAAACAGGCGACGCTCCCCGGCATCACCCTCGCCCTCATCTCCGGCGCCATCACCTCCGGCCTCGGCTACGCGGCCTGGTATCGCGCCGTCCGCCAGTTGACCGTCACCCAGGCCTCCGTCGCACAACTGACCGTGCCCGCGATCGCCGCCCTCGCCGCAGGCACATTGCTCCACGAGACCATCACCACGCGCCTGATCGTCTCCACCATCGCAGTGCTGAGCGGCGTGACGCTGGTTCTCTTCGCACGCACCGCCCGCCGCTGAAGGCACCGCTCACTGGCCACAACGGAGAACGGGCAACGGACAACCCGCCCCAACCCCGTCGTCCTGGCACCCGCTTTTGCATTGCACGCAACCATGAAGCAGAGAATGCGTTTCGTTTCGCTCCTCGCCGCCGTCCTGATGCTCGCCGCCTGCGGTGCGCGCGAGGGCGACCCGAACGGCACCAGCACCGGCAACACCGCCGACAGCACCGCCACCGCAGCCGCCGAAACCGACACGGCCACCGCGACGCACCCCGCCTCCCCCGGCGGTACCGCGCTCGTCCCCTCGGTCACCTCGGGCACGACCGTGCTGGTCATGCTCAACGACAACTCCATCGCCGTCCGCGAGCAGAACATCCCCGCCGGTCCTGCGGTGCTGACGGTCGAGAATCGCGGCACCGACGTGCACAACCTCTTCGTCGAAGGGCAAGGCATCAGCGTCGCGGCGGGAGACCCGATCGCCGAAGGAAAATCGGCGACGATGAACGTGACGTTCAAGCCGGGCAATTACGTCTTCTACTGCCCGATTGCCGATCACCGCACGCGCGGCGAACAGGTGCAGATCACGATCGCGCCGTAATCCGGAATCGAGCCGCACCACCTGCCGTTGCCACTCGCAATGGCCAGCAGCGACCTCACGCCCGCGCCCGCGCCCGCGAAACCGCGCATCCGCACGGTTCTCGGGCGCGGTTTGCGTCAGAAGTGCCCCCGCTGCGGCGTCGGCGCGATCTTCAGGCGCTGGCTCGTCTTTCACGAACGCTGCTCCGCGTGCGGCCTCCTGCTCCAGCGCAACTATGGCGACACGTGGATGTTCACGAATCTCATGGACCGCGTGCCGCTGCTGTTCGGCATCGCCGCCATCTACTTCGGCTTCCGCGTGACCGGCCTCGTCACCGGAACGATCTTCGCCGTCGCGCTGTCGGTGCCGATGATCGCGACGATGAAACACCGCCAGGGTCTCGCCCTCGCACTCGACTACCTCTCGCGCGTCTACCTCCCCGACCCGTCGGACGAGATTCACGGCGGACGGGAGATCCCGGGACGGCTGCCCGACCGCCATTGAGCGCCCGCTCCTGTTCCGTACGATCGAAACCATGGGTTGGGCAAGCGGTCACATTGCAAAGCTTCAACGCGGCGAGACCGTGAAGTTCCGGCCGCGCGGCAACTCGATGTCGCCCCGCATCAAGTCCGGCGAGCTTTGCATGGTCGAACCGATCGCTGACGCGTCGACGATCCGCCCGGGCGACATCATTCTGTGCAGAGTGCGCGGCGCCGAGTACCTCCACTTCGTGAAAGCGGTACAGGGCGACCGCTTTCAGATCGGCAACAACCGCGGCGGAATCAACGGCTGGATCGGCGCATCCGGAGTGTTCGGCAAGCTCGTGCAGGTGGAGCCGTGAGGCGGAGGAAGCGGTACGCGACGGTCACGATCCGCACAGCAGGGAGGGTGGTGCGCCCGGCAGGATTCGAACCTGCGACCTCTTGCTCCGGAGGCAAGCGCTCTATCCAGCTGAGCTACGGGCGCGTACGAGTGGCGTCGCGGATTGTACTCAACGCGCGCGGCGGCTACGAAGATTTCTCAATGGCGGGGCCGTCGAGGTCGAGCGGCGGTTCGTGAAGGTCCCGGCGCGCGATCGGTATCGTGATCGTGAACGTACTGCCTGCGCCGGGTGTGCTCTCCACCGTGATGCTTCCGTCGTGTGCTTCGACGGCGAGTTTGCAGAAGGCGAGGCCGAGACCTGTGCCGACGCTGCTCGTCGCGTCGACCTGACCAAACTTCTCGAAGATGCGCTCGAGCGCGTCGGCGGGGATCCCGCGGCCGGTGTCTGCAACCGCGAATCGGATGGACGGTCCGTCGCCGGGGCTTGCAGTGATCGTCACGGTCCCCCGTGGTGTGAAACGAATCGCGTTGGCGATGAGATTCACCAGCGTCCGGCCCAACTTGTTGGCGTCGCCGGCGAAAGGCTGGAGTCCCTCTTCGAGCACCGTCACGAGCGAGGTTTCACTGGCTTCGGCGAT
>JALYOB010000009.1 GCA_030857085.1 Acidobacteriota bacterium
GAACGAGAGCGACTCGGTATTCGTGTTCGCGTCGCCGTTGATGCGCAGCGCCGGCTGCGGCAGCCCGGCTTTGATCTCGGGTCCCCAGTACGCGAAGCTCATCCCCGGCTTCGGTCCCGGCTCGAGATAGAAGACGTAGCCGGCGTCGCGCGCGAGCTCTTCGACATACGCCTTGTCTTTGCCTTTCTGCACCGGGATCTTCTCGGTGGGAATCGGCGTCTCGGTGAGCATCGGCGGAATGACTTTCGGGATCACGCCGAGCGCCGCGTACTTTGCGAGCACCAGCGCGACGCGCGCGGCCACCGGCATGGCGGGGTAGGGGATGCCGCTGAAGTCGATGTAATCCATCACCCGCGTGAGGTCTTCACCGATGACGGTGAGCGTCGAGTGCGTACTGTCGTGCCCCGGCGCGACCTGCTGATTGGTGACCACGCCGTCCATCAGAACGTTCGGCGTTCCGTTGACGGTGACGACGATGATCACGCGCAGCAGCGGAATCGAAGCGCCGCCGGCGAGAAGAAAAATCGTGTGCAGCGGCGAGCGGTTGTCGAGCGTGAACGAAAGCTCGAACGCGCTGGTCTCGCGTGCGCGGGTGGTGATCTTCACCCGCACCAGTGCATCCAGCACCGAACGCGGCACCGGCACCGGCACAGCCGGTCCGATGAGAAGCGTGAGCTGGATGCCTTTCAACATCTATTTCACCTTGTGCAGGTACGCCTGGATGTCGGGGAAGCCACACGTGGTGATGGCGGTGTCGTTCGTTTTCTCGTTGTGCTGACCGGCGTTGTGCATCATTTCGTGCACGAACGCGCCGGCCAGACTCCACCGCCCCCAGCGCCACGTTTCATCGCTGTAGGCGATGTGTTTCGGCGCCTGACTCGAAGCCCACGCGCTGTTGTCGGTGTCGCGCCAGACGATCGCATTCGTGACGAGATCGGCGAACGTTCCCGCGGTGCCGCCGGGCGTCTGGTCTTTGAAGAACTTGTGGCAGAAGGGATAGTTCTTCGTGTCCGCCGCCACGCGTTCGAGAAGGCTCATCGCTTCGTCGAGCCGCTTGCGATCGCCTTTCGGAACGACGCGGTAATCCGCATGCGGCGGAGTGCCGCTGCCGTACGACCAGCGTTGCAGCGCGGGCGCGATCGTGTGGACCTTCGCGAACGCGCTCACGTTCATGAGCCGCTGCACCCGTGCCTGTCTCATCGCGTGCTCCCCGGAATGCCCGCCGGCAGCGTGATGAGAATCTCCGCGCCGATCGCGTCGGTGAGCTCGTCGGGATCGAGCACGCGATTCGCGTCGGCGAGACGCCAGAACAACTCCGGATCGCCGAGGTAACGCGCGGTGATGTTGTCGAGCCGCTCGCCTTCGCTCACCAGATGCACGCCCACCACCACGAACTGCTCCGGACGCGGCACGAAGCGGCGTTTGAGATAGACGATCTTCGTGCCGTCGGGCGACTCGATCTGCAGCGTTCCGAGCCCGCTGTAGCGGCTGTTCTGCGGAAATGCGGTTGCCTCGAGCGGAGGTCCTTCGAGGAGCTTCTGCAGCGGATCTTTCATGGAATGCCTCCGATGCCGAGGGAGGTGGTCATCACGCCGCGTGCAGCGGCGGCGAAGCGCTCCTTCTGCTGCTGGTACATCAGATAGAGACTGCCGCCTTTGTGATCGAAGCCGACGTCGTTGACGTTCAGCACGCGCAGGCCGAGAGACACGCGCGCACGGATCGGGTTGAGCTTCGGATCGAACGCCTCCTCGGTCACACTGAGCTCCGTGATGCGCACCGGCACGATGCGGTAACGGCTCCAGACGAACAGCACCAGCGGCCCTTCCATCGGCACGATCTCGAGCGTTCCCTGCCGCGCGAGATTGTTGTTGGTCTGCAGCTGCGCGACGGTCGGATAGACGATCGTCTCGAGCGCCGCGAGCTGCGCCTGAATGCCCGATTCGACGACGCCGCGATTGCTGTCCGGAAACTCGAGTTGATCGGTCGCATCGAGATCCGCTTCGAGCTTGATCGTCTCCACGGGCGGCGCCTTCATGCGCAGCGCCTCCGTCTTGTCGCCTTCGCCGATCGTCTGCACCTGCAGTGAGCGGGTGAGCGTGTCGGGGTTGTATTGCAACGCGATCACGCGCTGCACGGTCGCGGTCAATGGATCGAGCAGCACGAGGCCGCCGTGCACGACCCGGGGAGACTGCGGGAAGCTGCTCATCTCTCCGTCTCCTTCGCTGGTTCGGCTTTGCTCATGCCGCCGCGGATCATCTTTTCGCCGTCGAGCGGCGGCTTGTTGAAGTTGATCGTCGGCATCTGGAACGGCTGATCGGATGCGTAATCAAAGGCCGCCTGCATCGACAGATCGAGTCCCGGCTTGAATGTCCAGAGGCCGAGGACCCAGTCCTTGCGCAGCTCGGTCGAAAACCAGTCGGTGAGTCCCGCGCGCGCGACGACGTACGCGTTCAGCGAAACGCCGATGTCGAGTCCGAGCGACGCGGCGAGCTCCCCATGGAACGTGAATCTCTGCGGCGTCCACATCACGTTCGCGCCGACGCGGCTCATCGCTTTCAGACTCGCTTTCGCTTCGAGCGACAGCCCGCCCGCGACTTCGGCGATGAACGCGGAGATCGCCACCTCTCCCGCGATCGTTCCGCTGATGTACGCCTCGGCCGGCATGACCACGAGCCCCTGAAACGTGATCGCCGTTCCGGTGTCCTTCGCGAACGGCGACGTTCCCGCTTCGAGCGTCGCTTCCTGCAGCACGGCCGGACCGACCGAGTAGCCGGCCTTGAGCGAGCCGATCACGCGCGCCTGCAATCCGGCGAGATTGCCGATGCTCGCGCCCGGAATCGGGATCGGTACGTTGATGGTGAAAAAGGTGTAGTCGCCCTTGAACGGCTGATCGAAGAGCGGAATCGGTTTGGCGATTTTCAACGCCGCCGCGATCGAGAGCTGTTCTTTGTCGTCGAGCGTGACGCGGCCGGTCGCGGTGAACTTGTCGCCGAGCGGCATCTGCACGCTGCCGGTCGCGGAAAATCTTCCGTTCGCGTACTTCAGCACTTCGAGCGTCACCGTCGCACGCCCTTTGGTGAAGCCGAAGTTGTGCAGCTCGCCGCCGAACGCGCCGTTCCTGTACCAGACCGACATCTCGCCGGTTTTGTCGAAGAGGGTGAATCCCGCGCTGCCGGTGAGCGTGAGTCCCTGCGTGCCGTAAACGACTTTGACTTTTGCGGGATGGAACTTCGGAATGGTGATGGTCGACTCGCCGCTGTACGTCATCTCGCCGGTCTTCGCGCGATGCACGGTGAGCAGCGCGTCAATCGAAGTGCCGGGCACGTTCGCGAGCACGGTGCCGGTGACTTCGACTCCTTCGTCATCCATCGCAACGTCGACGGAGACTTCCTTGAGAATCTTCTTCGCGCTCGTGCTGAGGTGCACGTTGCCGGACCACCCTCTGGTGCGGTGGTAATTCACTTTGCCGGTGCCCGAGTCGAGACCCGGCAGATTCGCGGTGACGTCGGCGGAGGCGATGAAGTCGGTGCCTTCGACGCTGGCCATGAGCGTGCCGCCGAGAACGGGCTTTTGTTTGTTGTTGCCGAAGTAGAAACCGATCGAGCCGGAGGGTTTGAATTCGGGGAAGAGCGGAAACGAGAGTTTCGGGTCGTGGAAATGCAGGCCGCCGAACGGCGAGCGGATGGGCGTGTTCGGCGCGAGCGTGGCGACGGCGGATTTTGGCGTGAGGTCGATGCCGAGCTTCACGCTCGACAGCAACTTGATGGTCGGAATGAGTGAGCCGACGGCGTGCAAACCGTCAGGCGTGAAGTCGAGCTTCGTGATCGTTCCGCTCGACAAGTAGGGGAACGTGAACTCGATGTTCGGCCGCATTCCGGGCGGAAATGCGAGCTTTTTGTTCACGACGTTGAGCGTGACCTTCTCGCCTTTGGTGACGGTGATCGGCAGCCGCGCTTCCGCGCCCGGCTTGCTGTTGTCGCTGACGATCGCATCGATCGTGTTCGGCTTCTTGTCGAGATGCAGCAGTTGCAGACGAAGTCCCGGCGCGATTCCGGCGAACGGTTCATTCGTCGGATCGCCTTCGATCTTCTGCGTCTTCTCCCCCTTGCCGACGCGCAGCGTCGCAGGCAAACCCATGGCGATGATCTCGTAGGGATCGGTGTTGCTCTCGACCGTTGGATTCACTTTGTTGTTCGGATCGGCGGTGATCGTCCGCACGGCCGCTTCGATCGTGGTGCAGGGATCGTTGTGTCCCACGTCGGGATCGACGGTCAGATAACGAATGGCGACCTGCTTGAGCGGAAGCCCCGCGAGCGCCATCGCTTCTTTGATCACGCCCGCGTGTCCGGTGATCTGCGAGCGGATCGCTGCCTGCGATGCGGTGTTCGACGGGCCGCTCAGCATCTGCATGTTCGGCGGTGCGTCGGCGCCGCCGATGTGCAGCTCGATGATGTGATCGACCTGACACGCCTTATGCCCTTGCGCTGGGAGCGGATCTTCCATGAAGTCGGTCGTGTAGCCGCCGGCCTGCTGCCAGATCTTCGTGGCGTGGGTGATGCCGAGGTTGACATTGGTGAGCCAGAAACGGCGGAGCTGCTTCGGATCGGAGCGCTGCGCCTTGAGCATTCCTTTGTACGAGCCGCTCGCCTCGACCACCGTTTCTAGTCCGCTGAATGCAGCCGGCGCGGGTTTGGACGGATCATCGGTCGGCCGCGTGAGCTGCGTTTTGTCGACCCACAACTTCATCGCGGAAGGGGGACCTTTTTCCTTCGGCAGATGGAGCGTCTGCACCTGAAAGCGGCGGATGACCTGATTCTTTTCTTCGGCCGCGTCGATCTCGGTGATGCCGGCCTGCTGCAGTTTGGCGAGCGCTTTCGGATTCGCGACCGGCTTCGGATTCGAGAAGCGGGCGAGCCGCATCACGCCTTGCTGTTTCGGTGCAGCCGCGCGCGATGCTTCGCCCGAGAGCGCGTGATGCGCGAAGTCGTCGGCCTCCCGTTCGCTCGTGTCGCCGGGATGCGAGATCGCGAGCTGATCCAGCGACGTCGCGGCCATGCCGCTCTGCTGAATCGTGTGCGCGAGCTCGTGTGCGAGCAGCTCACGGCCCGACGAAGATCGGGGATCGTACTTGCCGTGATCGAAGACGATGTCGCCGCCGATCGTGTACGCATGCGCGCCCACCGCCTGCGCCGACGCCGCGGCTGCCTCGCCGGTGTGAATGCGCACGTCCGAAAAGTCGTAGCCGAAGCGCGACTCCATGAACGCGCGCGTGTCGCGATCGAGCGACTGTCCGGGCGCGCGGAGCACGCTGCCGACCAGCCGCATCGCGTTCGGCGTCTCGTAGCCCGACGACGCGTTGCGCTGCAGCATGCCGCGCGCATTCGATTCCTCCTGACACTTCGGGCAATGCGCCGCACCGGGCGCGCAGCCGCACTTGCGCGCGAGCTGCGGCGGCGCGGCATGGACGCGCGTGGCCGCGCGCGGAGCGGGTGCGGCTGCGTTTTTCTCGCTCATGAACGCAGCGCTCCTTTGAGCCGCGCGGCGATCTGCGTTCCAACGCCGCGCATGCGCGGGTTCGAACGGAGCGAGCCTGCGTCGACGCGTTCCACGGCGCGCGCATCGGGTGCGCGCATCGGCTGTTCCGCGAGCGCGGTGCGAATCTCCTGCTGCACCGCGTCACCGATCGCATGACGATCGCGCGGATCGACGCCGTGCAGCACCAGCTCCTCGATGTGAATGCGCAGCGGACGGCGGCTCATGTCCACCCCTCCGTATCTGCGCCGCTCAGGTTCTTTTCGAGCTTCGCATATTCGGTGCGCGTCGCTTCGAGTAGATGGAGCATCGTCACCGGCGTGCGATCGCGCGCCGCACCGAACGCCGCCTGCACCGCGATGTTGCGGATGTTGCCGCCGGCGATGGGCAGGCGCGCGAGCTTCTCGATGTCGACGTCCATCCGCGGCACCGCGACAGGGAAAATGCGCCGCCAGATTTCGAGCCGCTGCTCCGCGCCGGGGAAGGGGAACTGCACGACGAAGCGCAGCCGCCGCAGAAACGCGGGATCGATCGAGTCGCGCAGATTCGTCGTCAGGATGGCGACGCCGCGATACGCCTCCATCCGCTGCAGGAGGTAGCTGACTTCGATGTTCGCGTAACGATCGTGACTGTCCTTCACTTCGCTGCGGCGGCCGAACAGCGCGTCCGCCTCGTCAAAGAGCAGAATCGCGCCGCTCTCCTCCGCCGCCTCGAACACGCGCCGCAGATTCTTCTCCGTCTCGCCGATGTATTTGCTGACGACCGCGCTGAGATCGATGCGATAGAGGTCGAGCGCGAGCTCGCGCGCGATCACTTCCGCGGCCATGGTCTTGCCCGACCCGCTCACGCCCGCGAAGAGTGCGGTGACCCCTTGTCCGCGCGCATCTTTCGCGGCGAAACCCCAGTCGCCATACACGCGCGTGCGGAAACGAACCGCGGTGACGAGATCCCGCAGCAGTTGTTTCTGCGCGTCCGGCAGCACGAGCTCGTCCCACTCGGCATTGGCGTCGATCCGTTGCGCGAGATCGTCCATTCGCCGGCGCGCGGAAAGGCGGCATGCCTCCCAGAGCGCGTTCGCCGGATCGCGCGCATCGCGCACGCTCGCCGCGATGGCAGGCATCGATGAGGGCGCAATCGCGAACTGCGCGATGACGCGATCGAGCGCGCCGTCGAGCGTCGCCGCCGTGTCGCCGAGCGCACCAAGCCAGAGCGCGCGATGTTCTGCATGCTCAGGCCGCGGCACGTCGATGGTCATGGTGACGCGCGTGCCGATGCGTTGCGGCTCCGCGCTGCCGATCACGAGCGGCACGCGCATCCGGTCGGCGATCTGCCGCAACGCTTCCGCGCGTGCGGCGTCGTGCGGATCGAAGTTCTCGCAGTCGATCAGCAGCGCGCATCCGGTGAGCCACGACTCCCGCTCGTACAGACGGATCAGCGTTTCGACGTCGGTCGTGTTGACCGGCAATGGGCGTGCGGTGGCGAGATGTGCCGTGAGGCCGAGGTGCGCGCAGGCGGCGGCGACGATCGCGCGCCGCGTCGCGCCGTCGCTCGCGATGAGTTGCACCGGCGCGAGCTCCTGCTCGCCGTTCGAGGCCGCGGTCCACATCGCGACGAACCGCGCTGCAATGCTCTCGTGCGACGGTGCGAGCGGCGACGGCGCGATCGCGTCGATGTACGCGCCGAGCCGTTCGTCCGGCTCATTGAGGCCGGTCAGGAAATGCAGAATGCGCTCGTCGATGCGCAGCGCGGCGCCGGTCAGCATCAGCGCGTTGCTCATCTCGATCAGCCGCCAGCGCCGCAGCGAACTTTGGGGCGAGAGCGCGCTCCAGTGCGCGTCCGGCAGCGCGGCCAGCGCGAGGCGGAACGTGGGGAAGGGCTGCGATGCGTCGTCATTGAGCCGCGCGCACAACGTCGCGAACGACGGCTCGAGCTCGATCGCCGCGCAGAGCAGCAGCACGCGCCGCTCGAACGGCGAGAGCAGAAACGCGCGCGTCACGACGTCGATCGCGAACGGCACGTCGCCGGGCACGCGCTCCTGCGGCTCATCGACCTCCTCGCCGAGTCTGCGCAGCAGATGCGCGCGCAGGTTCGCGATCTCGACGCTGAGCGCGTGATGATTCGCCTCCAGCCACTCGGCGCGCGTCATGGCTTCGTCACCTTCGGGCCGTCGTAGTGGCCGTTCGTGTCGACATGCAGCGGGCTCTCCGCGCCGTCGACCTGCAGGCGCACGAGGTACGTGCCGCTGTCGATCGCATCGATGGGAATGCTCTGCACCGCGCCATCCGCGGCAGCAATGGTCGTGAAGCGATAGCCGAGCGGCGCAGCCGGCGCCATCCGGTTGAGAATGACGCTGAGCCGCTGATCTTTTTTCACCGGCGGATCGACGGTGACGTCGATCGACGTTGCCCCGAGCGCCGGCGCGCTGATCTTCGGCGCGAGCACGAACGGCACGATGTTCGACTCGACGGGATGCGGTCCCGCAAAGTCCATGTCGTAAATCACGCTCGCGGAGCTGATGCCGGCGCGGAGTTTGGTGATCGGCGGATTGCTGAGGTCAAGGAGAATGCGATCGCTCTGCACGTTCGCGAGGTTCGGCGTCACGTCTTCGCCGGCGATGCGCACGCGCGTGTTCTTCCCCTGCAGATGCCGCCCGCTGATGTGCAGCACGCGCCCGGCGACGATCGGCTCGTTGTCCGCGCGATCGTTCACCGTGGCGGACGAGCTCACGCTCACCACCTCCGGACCGAACGAAGGCATGACGGAGATGCTGCGCGTCCGCACCGGCAGCGGCGTGGAAGGCTCGACGTCCGGCTCGATCAGGACGACCGAGGCGAGGTAGGCGACCGACAACGCGTACTTGGTCTGAAAGAAAACAGACCAGAGCTTCGACAGCTCATCGAGAGAAAGACTGAGCGGCGTGAAGCGCACATGCTCGGCCGCCGCGCCGAGGTCGGAGCCGAAGAGCGGATCGGTCGGCATCGTGCCGATGGCGAGCTGAATCGAGCTCGCGCTGAGCACGGGCGTCACATGCATGGTCTGAATGACCATGCCGAGAATGCGATGCGGCTCCATCAGCGAGTCTTTTCCGTAGACGCTGAGGAGATAGTGGAGATCGATCGCGGCGCGCGGCTTCTGCCGCAACATGCCGCCCGCGTCACGCGTCGGCAGATCGACGTTGCGCATCGCGACGTTCGGTGTGACCTGATAGAGAAACACGTTCACCGACGGCGCAGCGCCGGCCGCGTCAGGACGCACCGCAGTCGCGCCGACGCCGCTGATCGTCGGCTTGATGGTCTGCACCTGTTTCTCGAGCGTGATCCTCAAAGCCTCGGTCACGGTCGCAATTGCGAGGGAGTTGCTCATCGCCGCCGCCTCGCGTCGCGCTCACCGAGGTAGTCGCGCAACGACATCGAGGGGGCGGCGGGGCGGTTGGTGCGCGACGGCTGCTCGCGCGGCGAATCGACGACCGCGCGAACGTCGATGCGCCCGATCGTGATCTCGACCGGACCTTCGACGAGCTCGCGCTCGACGCTGCGCTCACGCAGGTGCAGCCGCTCGATGCGCTCACCGCCGCGCCGCGTGCGCACGATCGTGCGCACCTGCGGCGGCTGCACGACTTCGCGTTCGACGATCGTCGTTGCCGCGTCAGGGTGCCGCGTTTCGGCTTCGTGGGGTGGGGCGTTCGTGCTGTTGTGCTCTTCGTGCGTGATGCGCGGTTCGTGCGATGCGTCGGTTTCGCGTTCGATTTGGTCTGCACGCGGCTGCGGCGCGCGATCGGGCGATTCGGTCACTCGCGCGCGCCGCGGCGTTGGCGGTTCGATCTGCGCAGAGCGCGACGTGGTGATGCTCGATGTCTCGCCCGTCGCCTCGCTGAACGACGGCTCCTCGAACGTCTGCGTCGCGTACGACTCGAAGGCCGAATGCACCTGCGGCCGGAGCACGCGCTGCGGCGCGAGCGCGCGCGTGACCATGCGATCGACGAAGCCGCTCATAGCGTCACCATCCGCAGATAGAGCGCGCGGCGCCGCGGCGAAAGATCGAGAATCTCTCCTTCCGTCCAGCCGTATGCCGCCGCGAGCGCGTCGACTTCGCGAAAGACGCGCATCGCCGCGGCATCGACCTCATTCCAGAGATACGCACCGGGGTCGAAGACCACATCCCACGACGCGTTGCATTCGGGACAGGTCACTGCGATGCGGAGGTCGTCTTCGGCTTCGAGCGCCGCGGCCACAGCCTCGCGCGCCTCGTCAGTGACCGTTCCGACGATGCACCGCTCGACGAGCATTCGCTTCGCCGCGTCGACCGTCGCGCAGCGCGAGATGGCGACGAGATCGCGCGTGTCGGGAAGCCGATATTCGACGTCTCCGATGCGCCGCGCCGTCTCCGGCGCATCGATGAGTGCGACCGCGCTGCCGTCGAACGTCAGCTCGATTGCGGTGCCGCACGCGTCGCAGGTGACGACGCTCTCGTACGCGGAGCCGAACCAGCGCTCCCGCAATGCCAGCAAACGCCGGTCGCGCGCCGGAATCGGCAGCGTCTCCGTAGCCCCGTCGCCGGCCGCGCGCAGCAGCACGAGCGGCCGCGCCGCAGGATGGATCTCCTGCGCTGCGTCCCACACGTCCAGCAGCTCGCGATCGCTGATCACCAGTGGCCCCTCAGCCGATCGACGGCTCCGCCGGCTCGACCACGCCTGCGTCGAGCGCCCATCCTTCGTTCTCGATCTTCACGTGCTCCAGCGCCACGGCGTTCGCATTCGCATCGAGGTCGGGGAGGGCCTGGTATTCCGAGACCCAGCAGCGGAAGACGTTGTAGGCGAGGACGAGCTGTCCCGCCTCATTGAAGAGCTCAATCCGAATGTCTTTCCGGAAATCCTTGAGCGAAACCTCGGCGCCCCGCATGGTGCCGACGCCCCACACCTTTTCCGCCCACGCCGCGAATTCGCGATCGTGCGTCACGCCGCGTTCGAGCGTAATGGCTTCGTATTCGGTGCGTCCGGGCGACTTGCGGCTCGAGCTCGGATCGGCCCCTTCGCGGTGCTTGACCACTTCAGTCGTTCTCTTGAGGCCTGTGACCTTGCTGATTCCGGCCACGGCCTTGTTGTTGATGACCACCCGGAATTTGAAGTTCTTGTAGGGATCGAAGCGCGTGGCATTGACCGTAAATGGAGGCATGACGTTTCTCTCCCGCTACGCCTGCAGCTGACCGGCGATCTGTTGAATCTTGAGGACCACGAACTCGGCCGGCTTCAATGGCGCAAATCCGACCAGCACGTTCACGATGCCGAGGTCGATGTCCGCCTGGGTGGTGGTGTCGTGGTCGCATTTGACGAAATAGGCATCGCGCGGCGACGCCCCCTGAAATGCACCCTGCCGGAAGAGGTTGTGCAGGAACGCGCCGGCATTGAGGCGGATCTGCGCCCACAATGGCTCGTCGTTCGGCTCGAACACCACCCATTTGAGACCGCGATAGAGACTCTCTTCAATGAACAGGGCCGTACGGCGCACCGGGATGTATTTCCATTCACTCCCGTTTGCATCCTTGCCGTCCATGGTGCGTGCGCCCCAGACCACCGAGCCGATCAGCGGAAACGTCCGCAGACAATTGATCGCCACCGGATTGAGGCGTCCGTTCTCGTCGTCGGTCATCGGGTAGGTGAGCCCCTGGACACCGGCGAGCGTCGCCTCCGTTCCGGCAGGCGCTTTCCAGACGCCGCGCTGCGTGTCGATGCGCGCGAATACGCCTGCAACCGCGCCGCATGGCGGATATTCTTCAATGACGTCGGGATTCATTGGATTCTGCAGAAGAATGCGGGGATAGAAGACCGCCGCGTTCTTGTTGTTCGCCGTGACGAGGGTCGGCAGATCGGCGAGGGCGTTGTCGGGCGTCCGGGTCAATACCTTCGGATCGATGATCAGCATCGCCCGCCGTTTCGCACAGTAATTGGCCGCGTTCTGCCACGATGTGTTGTCCATGTCGGCGTCGAACGTCGGCGGCGGGAGACACATCAGATTGAAGATGTCAGCCGTATCGAGCGCGTAAATCCCGGTGCGCACCGCGTCCGTGGTGGGCACGATCGTCGTCGGGAGAATGTCTGCGCCGTCGAGATTCGCCGGCAGCGGATCGGGGCTGATGTTCGTACTGTCGCTGACGTCCGTGAGGCCTCCCGGAATTGCAGCGTCCAGCCGGAGGTATTCGGACATCCGGTCGAGCGTCTTGCCGATGAAGGAGGGGGAGTCGGGCTTCAGGGAAAGATTGCGCAGCACTTCCAGCGGCGGCTCATTGAGCTTGTGGACGACGATGTTGATCAGCATGTCGCCCGGATCGGGCGTTTTGGTGATGTGGTTGACGTCGATGACGAGGTCTTTGGCCCATTCGCCGGGACTGGAGGCTTTGAGATCGATCTGCCCGCCTGTGCCGGCCAGAGTGAATCGCACCGTGCGCTGATCGGGAATGTCGGCATTGCCGGTGCGGAAGACGCGCACAATGACCGCCTCGCCGCCGCCATTCGCGAAATACTGCTGAACGGCGAAGCTCATCGTGCTCTTCGGCCACAATCCACCGAAAACCCGCGCGAATTGCGTAAAGCTGCTGACGACGATGGGCGTGTCGACCGGCCCCTTGAGCGCGCGGCCCACAAAGGCGGTGGTGGCGGTGCTGACGCCCACAATGGAATGCACGCCGCTCGGCAATTCTTCGATGTAAACGCCGGGATAACTCGTTTTCACAGGCATGGTGCGAACTCCTCTGATTACGGCGTCGGATCGCGAACCACGAGCACGTCGATGGTGATGTCATCCGCGAGGTCGTTCTTGACCGTCACGGACGCCACCGCCGCGCCTAACAGCGCCACCGCCGCCTTTCCGGCCGCGAGAAACGGCATGTCCAGCTTCAATGCGGTGGGACTCGCATCGAGGGTGAAGGTGACTTTGACCGGGTCGTATTTGGACGACTTGATCAGCAGCAGCCGGATCTCACTGTCGGCAGTGCCGAGAACAATCTTCTGTGCCGTCGCTTTCGCGACCGTCACGGTGAGGCGGTTGTACGCCTCTGCTGCAAGAGGTTCGGAAAACGCGACCTTCGGCCCGCCGGCCACCGCGACCGTGCCGGAAAAGGCAATCGTCTCGGGCATGAGACCTCCTCACACTGGACAGGGACTCGACATCCATAGCGACCGATTGGTGGACTTCCACCCTCGTGGATCTGAGGCTCTTAACCTCGCCCGGCACGCGCGCGAAGTCAACCGCGATTAGTTGGTCGGTTCTGCTATTTGTTGGTCGAAGCGGGAAAGGGCTGCGCGGCGTTGGGCGCTGAAGACAGGGGGAGGGCGACAGCGCGCGCAAAGCGCGTTCGGGCACGGCGGAGCAGGCTGGCGTCGCCCGCGCAGATCTCGCAGCGATACACGCGAATCGTTCCCCTGTCGCCCGCGGTCACGATCGTCTGTCCGTCTGGAAGGAAGGTCGCGGTCCGGGGAGATTGCGCGTCGTCATCGAGCACGAGCACGGCGTCGCCTGTATCGGCGTGCCATACACGCGTGGTGCGGTCATCGCTCGATGTGACGATCCAGCGGCCGTCAGGACTGAACCCGGCAGAATGGACGCTTTCTGCGTGGCCGCGCAATGCGCGTTGCGGTTGCCACCGGACCGCATCCCACATCTGCACACCGCCGTACCCCGCGGTGACCAGGCGCGAGCCGTCGGGTGCGAACGCGGCAGCAGAGACGCCGCCGATGACGGCGGTGAGATCGCGCGTCTTCTTCCATCGTCCACCGCGTAGTTCCCACACCGTCGCCGTCTGCGCGCCGCCGACGAAGATGGTGCGGCCGTTCGGCGCGAACGCCACAGTCTCGAAGCTCAGGAAATCGGGCGGAAGCGTGGCGACCCTGCGCCACGTCGCTACGCGCCAGAGCGTCACCGGCTCGCCGACCGCGGCGAGCGCGAACGTCGAACCGTCGGCACTGAACGCCACGTCGGCAGCGACGCCGCGCCGCGCCGGTGCCTCCGCCTCCAGCGGCGCGTCGACGACCCCCCAGTCGGCCGTGCGCCAAACGCGCGCACGCACGCCAGTGACGGCGAGGAACCTGCCGTCCGGACTGAAGGCGATACCGCCGCGGAAATCCTCCGGCCGCACAAAGCGGCGCACCTGCTTCCACGATCGGGTGTCCCATACGGTCACGCTCTTCAGCGCCGCCAGAGCCAGCCACCGTCCGTCGGCGCTGACGGCCAGCCGATTGGCGCGCTCTCCCAGAGCTGGTGTCGATACCTCGGGCGTACCCTGCGTGATATCCCACAGAAACGCCGAGTCGCTGCCACCGCCGAGTAGAGCGCGGCCGTCGGCGGAGAATGCGAGCTCGTTGATCGGCTCGTCCGGCTGGCGCAGTTCGACCAGCGGCACTGCGATGTAGTGCGTCAGCGTTGGAACGATCTGCCAGATCCGCGTCGCGCTTTCGTTCGACACTGTGGCGATGCGGTCACCGTTTGCGCTGAAGATTGCGTCGTGGATCCCGGGATGCCCGGTCAGCACGGCTACACGCGTCCACGTCCCGGTCTCGCGCACCTCGGCCGTTCCGTCCCACCCGATCGTCACGAGCAGCGTCCCCTGCGGGTTGAACCGCGCCACTCGGCCGCCGCTGTCGATCTCCCTCAGTGGCCGCCCGTCCGGCATGCTCCAGATGCGCGTCGTTTTGTCGCCGTCTGACGTTGTGAGCAGCAGCTTGCCATCCCCACTGAACATCACGGCAGTGACGCTGTTGCTGGTGTGTGTGTAGGGCGGCAGCGTCAATGTCGTGAGCAGCCGCCCCGTCTCGGCATCCCAGAGCCGCGCGCGCGGCTCCCATCCGCCTGTGGCGATCCAGCGTCCGTCAGCGCTGAACGCGACGGGGCCTGAGTTGCTCTCGTGGCCGGTGAGCGGAAACAGGAAGCGGCCGCTCTTCGCATCCCACACGCGCGGCGTGCGGTCTCCGGCGGTGACGAGCGTCCGGCCGCGCGGGTCGAATGCGACGTCGGTGACCACATTGTCGTGTGGGAGGAAGGTGATGAGTTTTCCCGTGCTCGCATCCCACAATGCGCCGCGGTTGTCCCATCCGGCGGTTGCCACGCGCGCTCCGTCGCGGCTGAATTCCACGTCGACAACGCGTTTCGTGTGGCCGGCGAGCAGCGTCGCCGCGCCGGTGCGGAAGTCATAGAGATGAACGGCTCCCGACTCGGTGGCGATGGCCACCCTCTGCCCGTCGGGACTGAACGCGACTGCCTCCACCTTCGCTCCCGCGCGCGTCAGGCGAAGGCGCAGACGGGCATTGACCATCGCATGGATCAGCGCGAGACGCGCCTCCGAGGTGGGGGTCTGCGTCATCGCCTCGATCGCGAGTCGCAGGCCGCGCTGCGGGTCAGCGACCAGCTGCGCAGCCGACGTCGCGGCCAGCTCGCGCGAGCGCGCAACGCGACTCTGCCGAAT
This sequence comes from Acidobacteriota bacterium, assembly GCA_030857085.1. Lineage (GTDB taxonomy): Bacteria > Acidobacteriota > Thermoanaerobaculia > Gp7-AA8 > Gp7-AA8 > QHVT01. Next base: position 14,983 of record JALYOB010000009.1, read on the forward strand.
GGCCTCGTCGCGTTGGCGCACCGCGGCCACCGCCGCCCACACTGCTAACGCCGCCACTGCCGCGAACGCCGCCGCGGACGCAGCGAGGACGCGCAGGCGCCGGCTCTCCTGCCGTACGCCGGTGAAGCTCCGGCGCAGCTCTTCGACCGTGGCAGGGGACGGGTCGCCGTCGAGGTCCGCGATCGCCTCACGGATGTGCAGCCGGTCGGCGAGCAGTTGGGCGGTCGCGGCCTCGGCTCCTGCGAGGGAGCCGTTGATGTCCACAACGACCGGGTCGCGGCGAAAGAAGAGCGCGCGCTCGACTTCGCGCCGTACCCACCTAGATTGAGCGCCCGCGGACGGCTGATGACCACGAGCATCTGGCTCATGCGGATGCGCCGGTCAGTGGCACCACGCAGTTCCGTCCCCGCCATGTATTCACGCTCGTCGAGGAAGGTCCGATAGCCGGAGCTCTCTAGTGCGCGGTGCAGTTTGCGCGGGTAGTTCTTGCCGTCAGCGTGCGAGTAGGAGACGAAGAAGTCGTAGCCGAACAACCAGTCCGCCGCCCGCCTCAAACGCGCGGCCAAGCGTTCGCGGACGGTCTGACGGACCCTACCCGAGGACGAAGCATCGCGATGCATGGATCGACGGTGGAGAATAACATCGCCACTCGCGCACGTGCCGGCGCCGGGTAGCACGGCACAATCGCCGAGCGGCGATTCGTTGACGGCACGCCGCCACCGGAGGCGTGCTGGCGCTCGCCCCTTACGCCGCCTTTGCCGCAATCTCGAACGGCGACGGCACGACGAACAACTCGCCCTGCATCAGGGCCGAGGGGGGGAGGCCGAACATCTGATGGAACGTGCGTGTGAGGTGCGCGGCGTCGGCGAAATCAGCGCGCTGCGCAGCGTCGGTGAGCGTCCGCTCCTGCGCGATTGCCACCATCGCCCGCATCACCTTGCGCCAGAGAATGTAGCGGCGGAAGGGGAGGCCGACCTGCTGCTTGAACAGGTGCTGGAAGCGCGTCGGCGAGAGATGCACGCTCGCCGCGACCTCTTCGAGCGAGAGGCGCAGATCTTCCGATGACGCGATCGCGTCGAGCGCCTTTCTCACGCGCGCATCCGCCTGGCGCGCGGGCGGCGCACCGGCGCAGAGCGACTCCACCGCGAAGCGGATCAGCGATCCGAAATCCATGCTCTCGAATGGACGCTCGCAGAACGTCCGCAGCGCGGCCGCCGCGGGAAGCACACGCCCCTCGGGCACGATCGTCGTCTTGCCGCCGATCGTCGATTGCAGCCAGACCCCTTCCACCGAATCGGGATCGATGAACAACATGGCCGTGAACGCCCGCCGGCCCGCGTAGCTGTGCACCACATTCGGCGGCACGATGATGCCGCGGCCCGATCGCCATTCCTGCTCTTCCTCGCGAATGGCCGCCTCACCCTCCATCGTGATGACGATCTGCAGCGCGTGATGCGCATGCTGCGGCACGACGCCGTCGCTTCCGCTGATCAGCGCCGACCCGCCGTCCCACAGATACCACCGCGGTGGCGCCGTCCACGAAGGCTCGCTCACTCTCTTCCGCCTTTCCCGCCGGCACCGCCGCATGCGTGCGTAGCCGGTTTGTTCAAGAACTCCGACCGCTCCATTCAATCATTCGGCGCCGCAACTTCCTATCTTGAGCCCATCGCCGAACGACCGGCGAACACATTCAAGCACGGAGAGAACACGATGGCTCAACAGAAGAAGAATTCGCGCTTTCACGCCGACCTCACCCTCGGGGCGGCACTGGTCATTCTCCTCACGCTCAGCGCCTGCACGAGCATGATGGGCGCGCTCCACGGCGCAAAGAAACCTGCCGCCACTGAGTTCGGCCTCGGACCGCGCAACTCGGCGCACGGCCTCTACACCGCCACCCTCCAGCCTTCCGAGTCGCTGCGCCCCAGGAAACTGCAGACCATTCAGGTCGCGCTCGCGGATGCGGAAGGTCACGCCGTCGACGGCGCCGTGATCACCATTGACGGCGGCATGCCCCAGCACGGCCACGGACTGCCGACCCGTCCCCGCGTGACGAAGAGCGCCGCCGGCGGCGTCTACGTCATCGAAGGCGTGCGCTTCAACATGGGCGGCTGGTGGGAGTTCCGTCTGGCCATTGACGGCAAAGCCGGCGCCGATCAGGTCACCTTCAATCTCGCCCTCTAGAGCTCTGTCGCGCATCGAATCCGGAGAATCATCATGAGAACGCGGCGTCTGTATCTCGGCGCATTCCTGACCATGACGGCGGTTCTGTATGCGGCCGGCGCGCGCCGTGACGTCTGGACCGCGGAAGAGATCTCGAAAATCGGCGAGCTGTCACTGCGACAACTGGAGGCACTCGCCCCCGATCCGACCAATCGCTATGCCGATGACGCAGCCGCGGCGGCGCTCGGACGCGAGCTGTTTTTCGATGCGAGTCTCAGTGCGAACGGCAAAGTGTCCTGCGCCTCATGCCATCAGCCCGAACGCGAGTTTCAGGATGGCACGCCCCTTGGTCACGGTGTTGGTGCGACCAGCCGCCGCACAATGCCGATCGCCGGCACCGCGTACAGTCCCTTTCTCTTCTGGGATGGCCGTAAAGACAGTCAGTGGGCACAGGCGCTCGGGCCAATGGAGAGCGCCGTCGAACATGGCGGAACGCGCTCGCAGTACGCGCACGTCGTTGCGCAGAAATACAAAGCGTCGTATGAGCGCCTGTTCGGTGCGTTACCCGCGCTGGCCCACGTTCCGTCCAATGCCGGTCCAGTCATGGATCGCGCGGCAGCGGCGGCGTGGAAGGCGATGCCGGTCAATGACCGCGACGCCGTGACGCGCATTTACGTCAACATCGGCAAAGCGATCGCCGCGTATGAACGCAAAGTCCAGTACGCGCCCTCGCGCTTCGATCGTTACGCCGACGCGCTCGCCGATACAGGCCAGGGGCCCGAGGGCATTCTCAATCCAGACGAAGTGGCTGGACTGCGCCTGTTCATCGGCAAGGCGAACTGCACGCAATGCCACAACGGCCCGCTCTTCACCAATCACGAATTTCACAATACCGGCGTCCCGGTCAACGTCGGGCTGCCCGCCGACCGCGGCCGGCTCGAAGGGGCGAAGAACGTTCTCAGCGATGAATTCAATTGCCGCAGCCGCTGGAGCGATGCCAATGCACAGCAGTGCGCCGAGCTCGAATTTCTCATCGCCGACGGTCCCGAATTGCTGCGCGCCTACAAAGTGCCGTCGTTACGCGGCGTTGCCGAACGCGCGCCTTACATGCACGCCGGACAATTCGCGACGCTCCAGGACGTCGTCGCGCACTACAACCGCGCGCCGCGTGCACCCGCCGGCCACAGTGAACTGAAACCGCTGCGGCTCAATGAGCGTGAGCTGCAGCAACTGGTCGCGTTTCTGCGCGCATTGAGCGGAAAAACGATCGCACCGTAATCCTTTTCGCGCTCATCCGTCTACAGGCACACACGCCGCCGGCATTGCAGCCGGCGTAAAGGAGAAGCCATGGAATCGAAGCATGCCCACGCCTGCCACACCGCTCCGCTCAACACAACTCCCGGGTCATCGTTCCATGATCCCGCCGCCATCCGGGTGGTGCTCGAAGCACGCGCAACGAACTGGGAGGCCGCGCCCGGTGTGACGATCGCCGGCTACGGCTACAACGGTCAGGTTCCGGGGCCGGTCATTGAAGCAAAGCAGGGCGTTCCGCTGGAGATCGAATTCACCAATCGTCTCTCCGAACCGACCATCATCCACTGGCACGGCCTCAGGA